>NZ_DBMAFI010000060.1:0-19311 GCF_057864385.1 Bilophila sp.
TAAAACTCTTGAAATGGTAGACCTGACAATGGCACTTTTTGCCAGATTCCATGTCAATGGAAGCTGGAAAGATATTGCGTCATTATTTAGTTGACACCCTCTGGTTTGTAATTTTAAAATGAAATATTCAAAATTGAAAATATCAAAAACGATAGAGGCAAAAAGCTGTTTGCCGGCTGTAGGTTTTAAGGTTGCACAATATGTTTTTTTGTACCTAAAATGGATTTTTTGTATTGAGAAGCAATATGATTTTAGAACACGATAACAAGTAACATGTTCATATCGATGTTGAGTCACCAACTCATAGTTTAAAAAGATGCAATGAACCATAAAGAATAAATATTTTGCAATAAAATAATATTGATACGTTTTTATGTGATTTCAATTATGGAATATTTTTATTGATCCCACCCTTCGGTAAAGGGTGATTTTGTAGTATTCCTATGAAATTCCATGAGATGGAATCTCAACTGATTATTATGACAGATCCTGGATCAAAAAACAATGGAACTATCTGATATTATATATACAGAAACTTTTTTGAAAAAGAAAAGATTAAATAGTAAATTTTGAGGTGCCGTGAGAAGTCTTTTGGAATGCAGTTTCTTTTATTATTTCAAAATGAAATAGTTCAAAATGAAATCATCTTAAACTGAAATGAAAAGTACCGCAGGCAGGATTTTGGGCGGGGCAATCAGTGAGACTCGCGGCTTTTCCAGAGGATTGGTGAGGCCAGATTGAAGGCTTTTCGGCAGAAATGGGATTTTGGCAAACCTTTTGCACAAGGTGTCGGAAAAGAGAAATCAAAAAACCGATCCGCCCTCTATACACTCAACGAAAAGGTTGCCTAATGGAACACGTTATTATGATGGATGCTAAAGATAACATCGCCATTATCATGGCCCCTTCTTTGGCTGTGGGAAGCGAATTTACTGTAGGAGGCAAGGCGGTCTGCGCCAAAGATGAGCTCCCCTTTGCTCATAAGGTCGCCATCAAGGCTATCCCCAAGGGAAGTCAGATCGTTAAATATGGAGAGCCGGTGGGTATAGCGACCGCCGATATCGCCCCCGGTGAACATGTTCATGTGCATAACGTCATCAGTGGTCGCCACACTGTAAAAGGATAAGGAACGCTGTTATGTTGCCAGAAATCATGGGTTACAGGCGTCCCGATGGTCGTTTCGGCATCCGCAACCATATCGCCGTCATCGCTACGATGGACAACGCCAATCCTACGGTGCGGCGCATATGCTCTCTGGTGAAGGGTTGCGTGCCGTTCTGCCCCGGGTTCGGCCGTGGTGAAATGAACGAAGACCTTGCCCTGCACAACCTCCTCTCCATCAATACCGCTCTGCATCCCAACGTGTACGGCGTCATCGTCGTGGCTTTGGAAGATCAGACCGCCGAATACATCACCGGCGAGATCGCGAAGGGCGGCAAGCCCGTGGTGGGTTTCTCCATCGAAGATCAGGGCGGCACCGTGGAAGTGGCGTACCGCGCCGCCCAGGCTGCCATTCAGATGCTTCACGATGCAGGCCGCCTGCGCCCTGAACCCATGCCTTGGAGCGAGTTCGTCCTCGGCGTGGAATGCGGCGGCTCCGATGGTTCTTCCGGCATCGTTTCCAATCCCGTGACCGGTCGTCTGGCTGACCGTGTCATCGACGCCGGCGGCACCGTCATCATGTCGGAAACGCTGGAACTATTGGGCGGCGAAGAGATCCTTGGCCGCCGTGCCGTCACTCCTGAAGTGGCCGCCAAGGTGAAGCGCATCATCCAGCGCACCCTCGACTATGCCGCTGAGCATAATCTCGACATCATGGGTGCCAATCCCGCTCCCGACAACATTGCCGGCGGCCTGACCACCATTGAGGAAAAGGCCCTCGGCTCCATCAAGAAGGGAGGCACCAAGCCCCTGGTCGAAGTCCTCGAAGAGGGCGAACGTCCTACCAAGAAGGGCTTCGTCATCATGGACGCTCCCGCCCCCGGCGTGGAGAACCTCACCGCCATCGTGTCTGGCGGTTGCCACGCCGTCATCTTCTCTACCGGCAAGGGCAACTGCATCGGCCACCCCGTGGCCCCGGTCATCAAGATTTCCGGCAATCCCATGACCGTGAAGTCTATGCGCGACAATATCGACGTCGACGTGTCCGGCGTCATCAATCAGGGGCTCACCCTCGATCAGGCCACCGATATCGTGCAGGACAAGCTGGCGGACGTATGCTGGGGTGCCATGACCAGCTCCGACATGCTGGGTGAGATCGAAACGGCTGCCAGCCGTCTTTTGAGAACTTTGTAAGCCAGAGGATGCCATGAAGGTTTGTTTTCTGGGGCTTGGAAGCATGGGGAGCGGCGTGTGCCGCAACCTGCTGAACAAGGGATATGCCCTGCAGGTATGGAACCGTAGCCCTGAAAAGGCGGCCAAGGTTGCTGGCTGGGGTGCGGAAGCCTTTGCCACGCCTCAGGAAGCGGCCCTCGGTGCCCGTGTGGTGCTCAGCTGCCTGTCTTCCGTGGCTGCGCTCAAGGCCGTGGCGGGAGGCGAAAACGGTGTGTTCTCCTGTATGGGGAAGGGGATGGCCTTCTACGATATGGGCACGTGGGACATCGAGTCCGTCCTTGCTCTGGAGGCGGAAGCCGAGAGGCACGGCGTCCGTTACGTGTACATGCCTATGGGCAAAGGGCCCGAAGCGGCCGAGGCAGGGGAGTCTCCCTTGTTCTTCGGCGGCTCCAGAGATGTGTATGAGCGGGATAAGGCGTTCCTCTCCGAGATAGGGGAGGTGTTCTACCTCGGCGACGTGAAGGCGGCCTGCGCCTTCAAGCTCATCACCAACCTCATCGGGCTTTCCAACAACGTCATCCTTACCGAAGGCGTGTTCCTCGCGAAGAGGATGGGCCTCTCCGAAGAGGTCTTCCTCAATGGGGCAAAGTCCACTGGTGCGTGGTCCTACCAGATGCAGAACTCGGGGCATAAGGTGTTCAATGAAGCCTTCCTGCCCATGCGCGGTACACTCAACAACGCCTGGAAAGATATGAAGTTCGGCGTGGAGATGGCGGAAGAGGCGGGAGTTTCCTGCCCCGCCTTCACCATGCTCAGGGATCGCTACAAGGCCGCATCGGAAGCCGGCTACGGAGAGGAAGACTACATCTCTGTGTATCGTCTTCTTATGGATGCAGAAAAGTGACGACGCAACTTCTGCGGAACCATGTAATTGATTAGGAGTTTGTCATGAAAGTTGGTTTTATCGGTCTTGGCAAGATGGGGGCAGGCATCTGCTCTAACATTGTTAAGAACGGCATCGACGTGGTGGTGTATGACATTAATCCCGCCAACGTCCAAAAGTTCGTGGACATGGGTGCCTCTCCCGCCGCCTCTGTAAAGGAATTGGCCGCCCAAGTTGAAGTGAGCATCACCTGCGTGCCCATGCCTAAAGACGCCAAGGGTGTTTTGCTCGGGCCCGACGGCGTGTTTGAAAACCTTCCGGAAGGCGGCGTGCATTTCGACTTGTCCACCTTGGACATCGAAACGGTGGTGATGCTCGAAGCCGAAGCCGCCAAGCTCGGCAAGAAGTACCTCGTCATTCCCATGGGCAAGGGGCCCGCCTTTGCCGCAGACGGCACCTGCCCGCTGTTCGGCGGCGGCGACAAGGCCACCTACGACAAGTATGAAGAATGCCTGCTCAAGAAGATGGGCAAGCCCGCCTACATCGGCGATGTGAAGGCCGGCTGCGCTCTGAAGCTCATTCAGAACCTCATGGGCATGAGCATCAACGCCGTCTGTTCCGAAAGCATCAAACTTGCCAAGCTTACCAACATCCCCAAGGAACAGTTCATCGAACAGATCTCGAACTCCGGTGCCTTCTCCTTCCAGTTCAAGAATACCGCCTCCGGCACCTTCGACGAAGACTTCGAGCATCCGGTATTCACTGTGAATCTGGCCTTCAAGGACGTGCGTCTCGGCATTGAGATGTGCGAATCCCTCGGCCAGCGTGTGCCCATGATGTCCCGCGCCCGCGAAGTGTTTGCGGCCACCGCTGAAAAGTACGGTGAAGAAAATTTCACCGCAACCTTCAAGATGCTGTAAGCAATTCTCTTCCTCCACTCCCGGAAGTCGTTGCCGTCCGGAGCGGCTTCCGGGGCCCTCTCCTCAATGTTGCAGCATATTCACTTCTAACCTTTCTGAGGAGTCAGACATGTCCAAGAAAATCATCTTCATCACTGGTGTTACCTCCGGTGTTGGCCGCGAAACCGCCCGCCGCTTCATCAAGGAAGGCTGGAAAGTCATTGGTACCGGCCGTCGTCAGTCCCGCCTCGATGAGCTCGCCGCTGAACTGGGCGGAGACTTCCTCCCCCTCTGTTTCGATGTCGCCAAGCGTGATGTTGTGGTGGAAATGTTCGCTAATCTTCCCGAAGGGTTCAAGAATATCGACGTACTGCTGAACAACGCCGGCAGTTCCATCGGCCAGAATCCCGCTCAGGAGGGTAGCATGGACGACTGGGACGAAATGATCGCCACCAACATCAACGGGCTGCTGTACTGCACCCGCTCCGCTCTGCCCGGCATGATCGAACGCGGTACCGGTCACATCGTCAATATCGGCTCCGTCGCTGGCAACCGCGCCTTCAAGTGCGGCAACGTGTACGGTGCCACTAAGGCTTTCGTGAACCACTTCAGCAGGATGCTCCGTTGCGACCTTCTGGGTACTCCCGTCCGCGTGACCAACATCAAGCCCGGCCATCTGCACACTGAATTTCTGGCCGTGCGTTTTAAGGGTGACCTGAAGACTTCGGAAGCCGCTTACGAAAACTTGGATCCCTTGACCCCTGAAAACATTGCCGAAGCCGTGTGGTGGTCTGTAAACCTGCCCGCCCACATGGACGTGTGCGATATGGAACTTATGCCCATGTGCCAGTCCGACGGAGGCTGGAGCTTCTGCCATAAGAGCTGACTGAGCGTACGCGGGCTCCTTTCGCGGGAGCCCGTTTTTACAGACCTGCCGCCGCTGTTCCGAAAGCGGTCGCAAAGACCATCAGGATATGCGTTATGATGACCGCCGAGGAGTACATCCAGTCCCTCCGTGATCTGCGCCCCCGCAGAGTTTATGCATTTGGCGAGAAGATCGAGGATTGTGTTGGGCACCCTTTGATCCGCCCTTCCATCAACTGTTGCGCCATGACCTACAAGCTGGCCGAGATGCCTGAGTACCGCGAGTTGATGGTGACTGCCTCCAGCTTCACCGGCAAACCCGTGAATCGGTTCTGCCATCTGCACCAGTCTACGGCTGATCTGGTGAATAAGGTGAAAATGCAGCGGCTTTGCGGGAGCATGACCGGTGCCTGTTTCCAGCGCTGCGTGGGCATGGATGCCCTCAACGCCGTGTTCAGCACTACCTATGAGATCGATGCCCGCTACGGCACCGGATATCATCGGCGTTTCGTGGAGTTCATCAAAGAATGGCAGGAAAAGGACTGGACCGTGGACGGTGCCATGACCGATCCCAAGGGCAACCGGGGCCTCGCCCCCCACGCCCAGACGGATCCCGATATGTTCCTGCGCGTGGTGGAACGCCGTGAGGACGGCATTGTGGTGCGCGGTGCCAAGATGCACCAGACCGGTGCCCTCAACTCCCATCAGATTCTCGTTATGCCCACGCAGACCATGCGCGCGGAAGACCGGGACTATGCCGTGGCCTTCTCTGTCCCCGCCGATGACCCCAGCATCCTTTACATCTATGGCCGTCAGGCCAGTGACACCCGCAAGCTGGAAGCCAGCAAGGTGGACGTGGGCAACGCGAATTACGGCGGTCAGGAAGTCATCATTATTTTTGAAGATACCTTCGTTCCCTACAAGAACGTGTACATGCTGGGCGAGATCGACTTTACCGGCATGTTGGTGGAGCGCTTCGCCGGTTATCACCGCCAGTCCTACGGCGGCTGCAAGGTCGGAAACGGCGACGTACTCATCGGCGCTTCCCAGACGGTAGCTGAATGCAACGGCTGTGCCAAGGCGTCCCATATTAAGGATAAGATCATCGAGATGATCCACCTGAACGAGACGCTGTTCTCCTGCGGCATCGCCTGTTCCTGCGAAGGCGCCCCTACGCGGGCCGGAAATTACCAGATCGACATGCTCCTTGCCAACGTGTGCAAGCAGAACGTCACCCGTCTGCCTTACGAGATCGCCCGCCTCGCGCAGGACATCGCCGGAGGGCTCATGGTGACCATGCCTTCCGATGCCGATTTCACGTCCGAAGAAGTGGGCGAATGGTGCCGCAAGCTCATGGTGGGCGACGCCCAATATTCCGTGGAAGACCGCCAGCGTATTCTTCGTCTCATTGAGGCCATGACCATCGGTTCCGTGGCGGTGGGCTACCTCACCGAATCCATGCACGGAGCAGGTTCGCCGCAGGCCCAACGTATCATGATCGGCCGTCAGGCCAATATGGAAGCGAAGAAGGCACTTGCACGCCGCCTGTGTGGTATCGATCCCGACGGCCTGTTCTGATTTGAGATACCTGCCGTGGCTTTTGGGGCCTTGGCGTTACTGCCTGAAGAGAGGGAAGGGGTTATGTACGAGAACATCCTTTTTGAGAAAAAGGATGGTGTGGCTTACCTCACGCTGAACCGCCCTGATCGGCTGAACGCACTGAACAGTGCCGTGCTGAAGGAGCTTGACGATGCCCTTGCCATGATCGACGGGGATGCTGAGATCCGCGTCCTCGTCGTCAAGGGGGCCGGAGAGAAGGCCCTTGCCGCCGGAGCGGACATCGCAGAGATGCAGTTCATGGAAGCGGAATCCGGTATGGCCTTCGGTGCGTTTGGACAGAAGGTATTCGCTAAGATAGAGGCCCTGCGCCAGCCCGTCATCGCCATGATTTCGGGCTTTGCCCTTGGAGGCGGCTGTGAACTGGCCCTTGCCTGCGATATCCGCATTGCATCCGAAAAGGCCCGCTTCGGCCAGCCTGAAGTCGGCCTCGGCATCACGGCCGGGTTCGGCGGCACCCAGCGTTTGCCCCGTTTGGTGGGTAGGGGGGCGGCTTCCCTGTTGCTCTTTTCGGGTAGCATGATCGATGCCCCAGAGGCCCTGCGCATCGGCCTTGTCGACAAGATCGTCCCCCACGATGCCCTTGCCGCGGAAGTTTCCGCGCTGGCGGAAGGCATCGCCCGTCAGGCTCGCTGTGCCGTCCAGCAGACTAAACGCTGCATACGGCATGGCCTTGAATCTGGCCTCGAATCCGGCCTTTCGTACGAAGCGCAGGCGTTCGGCCTCTGTTTCTCGACAAAGGATCAGAAGGATAGGATGGACGCCTTCGTCAATCGCCGCCGCTGATCGGGTTCCGCTACGCAACTCTTGGAGGATGGACAGAATGGAAGCAGCGTTCTGGCAACGCCTTGATGAGATCATTACGAAGACCGTGAGGCCTATGGCCGCGCGCTGTGATGAAGAGAGCCTTTTCTGCGGGGAGTCTGTCCAAGCCTTGGCCGATGCCGGATTCATGGGGCTTCCTTATCCTCCTGAGTTGGGAGGGCGCGGTTCCAGTTATGAATCGTATGTCCGCTGTGTGGAACGCCTTTCCAAGGCCTGCCCTTCCGTTGGCGTCACCTATGCCACACACGTGGGACTTGCCTGCCATCCGCTCCATGCCTTCGGCTCGCCCATGCAGAAGGAAAGCTTCCTTCGTCCCATGCTCCGCGGCGACAAGCTGGGGGCCTTTGCGCTCACGGAGCCCGAAGCAGGGTCGGACGTGGGGGGCATCGCAACTACGGCGGAGCTGGACAGCGGCTTCTACATCATCAACGGCCACAAGATATTCATCACCAATGCCGGCAGGGCCGATATCTACATCCTCTTTGCCCGTACTGGCGGGCAGGGCACGGAAGGTCTGAGTGCCTTCGCGGTGTGCAGTAACGATGCCGGGCTGCTCATATCCGCCCCTCAGCGCAAGATGGGCATCCGTGGTGCTCAGACTTGTGAACTCTTTTTCCGTAACCTTTGTATCCCTGCCGATCGCCTCATTGGCAGGCCCGGTGATGGTTTCCGAATCGCTGCGGAAACGCTGGACGGCGGGCGGCTGGGCATCGCCGCACAGGCGGTGGGTATAGCGGATGCCGCGTTTGACGAGGTGTGTGCGCGGCTCAAGGAACGCCGCCAGTTCGGCCGCACCCTGGAGCACTTCCAAGGGCTGCGCTGGAAGGCTGCGGACATGTGGGCGAAGGTGGAAGCCGCCCGTCAGCTCACCCTGTATGCGGCCCGTCTGTGTGACGGGGGGAAAATGTTTCGCGCGGAAGCTTCGGCGGCCAAGCTCGTGGCATCGGAGGCGGCTGTATGGTGCGCTTCGGAAGCCGTGCAGATATGCGGCGGCAGCGGCTATCTGCATGGATCTGTTGCGGAGCGTTTGTACCGTGATGCCAAGATTACCCAAATCTATGAGGGAACGAGCGAAGTCCAGCGTATGATCATCGCATCCGGCATCCTTGGGTGATGGAAACGGGATAGTTCAAGAGCGGCGTTACGCCGAAAAGGAGATGGTTATGAAGACCCTTTTTGTGATAGGTGCAGGGACTATGGGCGGCGGTATCGCTCAGGTAGCCGCCCTGCACGGCTTCACCGTGTATCTCTATGATATAAAGCAGGAATTCGTTGACAAAGGTCTGAAGGGGATCGCCGAAGCCTGGGACAATCTTGTGGAGCGGGGCAAGATGGCCGCCGGAGACCGTGATACGGCCCTCCCACGCATCATCGGCACGTTGGACATGCAGGATGCCGCCAATGTCGACGTAGTCATCGAGGCTGCCGTGGAGAATCTGGACGTCAAGCGTTCCATTTTTTCGAAGCTGAGCGGTATCGTTTCCCCTGACTGTATCCTTGCGACCAATACGTCCAGCCTGAGCATCACTGCCGTGGCTTCCGCTGTGAGCCGCCCCGACAAGGTGGTGGGCCTGCATTTCTTCAATCCTGTGCCCCGCATGGCCCTTATCGAGATCATCCGCGGTGCCGCCACTTCAGACGAGACCTACGAAGCCGCTAAGGCGCTTTCCGAAAGGCTGGGCAAAACGGCGGTCACCGTGAATGAATACCCCGGTTTCGTGGTTAACCGCATCCTTATCCCCATGCTCAACGAAGCTGTCTTCATGTTGCAGGAAGGCGTAGCCTCCGCTGAAGACATCGATACCGCCATGAAGCTCGGAGCCAATCATCCCATGGGCCCGCTGGCTCTGGCCGACCTCATCGGCCTCGACGTGTGCCTTGCCATCATGGAGTTGCTCCGCGACGAGCTGGGTGAGAGCAAGTATCGTCCCGCCCCCTTGCTCCGTAAGCTGGTCCGTGCAGGCAGGCTGGGCCGCAAGAGCGGTGAAGGGTTCTTCCGCTACTAAGCCGTCGGGAGCATATCGCTCGCAAAGAGCGCAGCATCATCGGGCGAAAGCCCTTGGAGAGCCGGCACTGTGCCGGACAGGAGTCATTATGTGTGAAGTGGTCATCGTAAGCGCAGCCCGTACAGCACTTGGAAGCTTCGGCGGTTCGCTTGCCTCTGTCCCTGCCGTTGAACTGGGGGCCGTGGTCATC
This sequence comes from Bilophila sp., assembly GCF_057864385.1. Lineage (NCBI taxonomy): Bacteria > Pseudomonadati > Thermodesulfobacteriota > Desulfovibrionia > Desulfovibrionales > Desulfovibrionaceae > Bilophila > Bilophila sp. Next base: position 9,559 of record NZ_DBMAFI010000060.1, read on the forward strand.
CGCGCAGCCCTTTCCCGGGGTGGCGTGGATGCCGGTATGGTGGAAGAAGTCATCATGGGCAACGTCCTTCAAGCGGGGTTAGGCCAGAATCCCGCACGTCAGGCTGCCGTCAAAGCCGGTATCCCTGTGGAGATCCCGGCATGGACGGTGAATAAGGTCTGCGGTTCCGGTCTCAAGGCCGTGGCGGAAGCTGCGCTGGCTATCCGTGCCGGTGAGGCCCGCTGTGTAGTGGCTGGCGGTATGGAGAACATGTCTCTGACTTCCTATGTCATCCCCTCCGCACGCTGGGGGAGCCGCATGGGCGATGTTAAGCTTGTAGACGAAATGATCAGGGACGGCCTCTGGGACGCTTTCAATGACTATCACATGGGTATCACCGCCGAGAACGTGGCGGCCCGATACCATCTTTCCCGAGAAGAACTGGACGCCCATGCCGTGCTTTCCCAACAGAGGGCCGCAGCCGCGCTGGAAACGGGCGTATTTGATGAAGAGATCGTGCCCGTACACGTGGAGCAGAAGAAAAAGTCCTTCGATTTCGCTCGCGATGAGTTCCCTCGTCCCGACACTACCATGGAAGTGCTCGGCAAGTTACGCCCCGCCTTCAAGAAGGACGGCGTGGTGACGGCAGGCAACGCTTCCGGCGTGAATGACGGCGCGGCGGCTCTCGTGCTCATGGATGCCGAACTGGCCGCTGAACGTGGCCTTTCCCCTCTTGCCCGTATCGTGGGTTGGGCCAGTGCCGGTGTGGAGCCCGACGTGATGGGCCTTGGCCCCATCCCCGCCACCCGCAAGGTTTTGGAAAAGGTTGGCTGGACGGTGGCCGATCTCGATCAGATCGAAGCCAACGAAGCCTTTGCCGCCCAGTTCCTCGCCGTGGGTCGCGAGCTGGGCTTCAGCCTTGATAACGTGAACGTCAACGGTGGTGCCATTGCCCTTGGGCATCCTATCGGTGCCTCCGGTGCGCGTATCCTCGTTACGCTTTTGCATACGCTGAAGCGGAAGGGGCAGAGCAGGGGGTTGGCAACGCTATGTATCGGCGGCGGGCAGGGGATAGCCATGCTGGTGGAAAGGGGCTGACGGGCCATGCCTTCCCTCCATGTGAAGTACTGCGGGGGGTGCCGCTCTGGATACGATCGTGTGGCGTGGTTCAGGGGGATGCTGTCCGCCATGCGTGCCTTTGATGAGAGCATCGTGCTCACGGACAATGAGGCCGGGGCCGATATCCGGGTAGCTGTGTGCGGCTGTCCTGCCCAGTGCGTTTCCGTTCTGCCGGGGACGCATATGCTCCATGCCCCATATATGGATGGGGAGCGTATGGGACCCAGTGATATGGCCGTATATTTGCTGAACATGGCCTCCCCGCGGAATGGAAGGGACGAATAGCATTGCTTGTCAACTTATTACAAAGAAAATAAGAGTTAAGGAACGCAGAGGTGGTATCGGTGTCAGTGATATCCCCCAGCCTCAGCGCTGTTATCTATGTTAGCACGGTTTTCGATGTACTGGCCCTATTCGCCGTGATTTTGTCCGGTGTCCTCATCGCCTCCTGCCTGCGCGGTATGGTGTACCTCAGTACATGCGAATGTACCTTCCTCACCAGCTATGCCAACATAACCTTATGTGAAAGAAGTGTCCGGCGTTATGATGGGAAGCGTCACTATTTCCGCCGTGGCGTACCCCTCCCTCAGTGCTTCCATGAGCCTGAGGTGCGTCATCAGTAAGGGACATCCGGTTCCTGCATTTGTCGTACTGAGCAAGCATCTCTGCCACCCTGCGTAGAGGAACCGTATATCATGACGGTGTTCGCCTCTGCTTTTCCCCTGAGATGAAGCGGGAGATATTTTGATGCCACCCTGATGACGATACTGTATATGCAATAGTTAATGATTGTTATATAGATGGGCACAGAGAGTATGATGTCCGCAGTGAAGGCGTGGGCGTGGGGTCTGAAGAGACTTTCAATATGCTGACACTGTTCGTGCAAGCAATAGGCTAAAATGGGAGCCTATTGCTGTGGCAACAGGGACATGGCGGTACACACTCTCTCTGATAGTGCCGCGCTGTGGGAGGCATCCGCCTTTCCGGTGATTTTATGAAAAATTTATTTTTGAATTTCAGATAGTTGAAATGTTGCTTTCATTGCAGAAGCAAATATCTCCGCGCAAAAGCGGGTATCTCCGGTATGGGGGCCTCCTCCGGGCGCTTGTCCCCGCAGGAGGCCTTCCATCATTTGCTGCTTTGTTCCAGCGTTTCGGCGATGGCTTTGATGCTTGGGGCGACGGGGAAAGGCCGTTCCGTCCCAAAGGCCAATGCCTCGAACTGTGGGATAGGCAGGGGGCGCGAATAGAAATAGCCCTGCGCGTAGGAGCATCCGGCCTGAAGCAGGAAAGCGGCCTGTTCCTCGGTTTCCACGCCTTCGGCAATGACCTTGATGTTCATTTCGCGGGCGAGGGAAATGCTGAACCGGATGACGGTCTTGCCGCGTTCGGTCGTGACGACCTCGTTGAGGAACCCACGGTCGATCTTGATAAAGTCCACGGGCATGCTCTTGAGCATGTTCAGGGACGAGTAGCCCGATCCGAAATCGTCCATTGAGAACTGGAACCCGAAGGCCTGCAGGGCCTTCATGGACTCGAACAGCCCGCTTTCGTTTTCAAGGAACGCGCTTTCGGTGAGCTCCAATTCGAGGAGGTGCGGCGGCAGCCCGTAGCGCCGCATCAGGTCAAGCAGCTTTTCACGCAGGCGCGGATCGTGGATATGCATGCGCGACATATTTACGGAAATGGGCGTGGGCGTGAGGCCGCGGTCAATCCAGCGGCGCAAGGTGATGCATGCCTGCTCCCAGATGTACTCGTCCAGCCGGTTGATGAAGCCGTTCTTCTCGAACAAAGGGATGAAGCGGTCGGGCGGCATCAGCCCCTCAGTGGGGTGTATCCACCGTACCAGCCCTTCCGAACCGATGATGCGCGAGGTCGGGATGTGGACCTTGGGCTGAAGGTAGAGCACGAATTGCCCTTGTACGAGGGCGTCGTGCATCTGGTTTTCGATCTTCTTTTCCTCAAGGATCTTCTCGCGCAGCTTGCCGTCGTAAAAGGCGTAGCTGTTCAGGTAATTGCCCTTGATCGTCTTGAGGGCGAGGTTGGCCCAGTCGCAGAGCACGTTGATGGGCGTGTCGGCGTTGTCGACCTCGCAGATGCCGAACGAAGGCACGACCTTGTACGGCAGGGGATAGTCGGCGAGCCTGTCCGTCAATTCCCTGATGAGGGCGAGGATCCGCTCACGGGGATAGTCCACGCACAGGCAGAATACGTCCCCGCCCAGCCGCCCATAGACGCTGTGCGTCCCCGCCATCTTTTCCCGCAGGAAATCCGCAATGGTGATGAGGATCTTGTCGCCCTCCTTGAGGCCGTACAGGTCGTTGATGACCTTGAAACGGTCTATGTCCATGCGGACGATGCTGTAGCGGCGTTCGGGATAGGCATGCACGGCCTGTGCCGCCTGCGAGTAGAAGGTATGCATGTTGTAGATGTCGGTCAGGAGATCGAACTCGGCCCGGTACTTGAGCGCGAGCACGGAACGGGTTGCGCTGTCCACGTCGTTGAGCGTGCCGATATAGCGCTTTGGGGTGCCGTTGCCGTCGCGCAGGCAGGTGAGGGCCGCCTTGCACCAGATGTATACGCCGTCGCGCTTGCGGAAGCGGGCGGTCATCTCGGTATAGCGCTGAGCCCGCGAGTCCTTGAGGAAGGCGGCGAGCAACGGCAGGTCGTCAGGATGGATCACAAGGTCATCCCGCCAGATGTGCATCAGATCGCGCTGATCATAGTTTCCGGCGAAACGGGCGGCTATTTGCGGCGAAATGTAGTGGGCGCCGGTTTCGAGGTTCCACTCGAAGACGAGGGTGTCCGTCTGCTCCACGATGGTCCGGTAGCGCTCGTCGTCGAGGCGCTGGCGCTCAAGGAGGATGTTCTGCTGGGCGATTTCCTCGGCCTGCTTCTTGTCCCCGATGTCCATGATGAAGGCGAGATAGATCTCGTCGCCGCCGTCGGGCTGGGCCACGGGGAATATGGTGATCGACGCCCAGTGGTATTCACGGTCATGCCAGAGCTTGCGGAATTCGCCGATAAGGTATTCCCGCCCCGCCGCGAAGTTCTGCCGCAGCGCATCAAGATCGAAGAACTCAAGGAAACGGGCGCGGTCTTCGGGGAAGATCATGTTGCGCGATACGAGATCGATGGACTCGCTGAGGCGGCCCCGCTCAGGCGGGGTCACATACTTGCCTTCCACATGGTACACGATGCGGTAGCTGTCCTGCGTGATGTTCAGCTCGTACAGCTCGTCATAGATGTTGCGCAAGGCGTGGTCGTACTGCTCGCTGATGCGGCGGCGCTGTTCCTCCTCGCGCTGTTCGGAGATGTCGCGCACGAGGAGCATCCCCTTGTCGGTGCGGCAGGGATCGTGCCCGCACAGGGGGACGATGAAGGCGGCGACCCAATACCATTTGCCGTCGCGTCCAAGGCGGCGGTATTCGGCGGGGACTTCCATGCGGCCTTCGTTGAATTCCTTGCGGATGTTGCTCCCGATAAAGGCGTTGAGGAAGCGTTCCCGATCCTCAGGGTGGATGAGGGTGGCGGCTATGGTGTGGATGTTGCCGCCCTCGTCCCGATCCACCGGGATCATCGGCGTGTCGGCGGCGTAGACGAGGTGGGGCGTATCGGCGTTGAGGTCGATTTCGTAGATTTCGGTGTAGGTGTTGCGCAGGGCGATGTTGTAACGCTCTTCCTCAATGGCGCGCTCCTCTTCGGCGCGCTTCTGTTCCGTGATGTCCCGGATGATGAAAAAGGCGGTCATGTCGTCGCCTTCTTCAAGGAAGAACACACGGTTTTCAAGCCACAGCTCTTTCCCTTCGCCGAGAAGCACGCGATATTGGGCGACGAGGGTGCGGGAATGCGCACGGCAGGCCTCGAACAGGGCTTCGGGCGTGGCGGTGCGGTTGATGCGCTCGCGGTCGGCGGGGTGGATCATCGCGATCGCTTCGGCGTGGAATGCACGGTAGTCGCCGGAATGCGGTTCCGCGGGCAGGCTCGGTGCGGAGACGCTGCGCTGGAACTGCCACGTGCGCAGGTTGATCTCGATGATGCAGTCCCCGGACTGGCGGAACACGGCGCTTTGGCGGCGTTCGAGCCGGGCGGCGGTCTCCTCCATCTTTTTGCGCTCGTTGATGTCCTGCCAGAGGATGAGCAGGCGCCCTGACGAGCCGGGCATGGGCAGCACCAGTATCGAGATCCAGTGATAGGTTCCGTCGGCGGCGAGGGCACGGTATTCGGTGGACAGCCGGGGATCGGCGGCCACCTTCTTGCTGACGTTTTCCGGTGAGAAGAGGTCGAGGAAGGAGCCCCGGTCATCGGGATGGATATGCCGGCTGGCGATGGCGAGGGTGTCGCGCGAATACGAATGGGTCAATTCGGGTTTCGCCAGCGTGGAGCCCGCGTCCCGGTGTACGATGCGCATGGAATCCGTATCGAGCATGACCTCGTAGATCTCGGAATAGCTGTGCTGGAGGGCCTTGTAGAATTCGGCCTCCTCGTTGAGCTGCTCGGTGATGTCGCTCAGCAGGAGCAGGGCATGGCGGCACGATCCGGGGATGGCGCGGATGGCTGCGCTGACCCAGCGGTAGGGCTTCCCGGCGTCCTGCCGCTTGCGGTATTCGAGCTGCGGGGCCTCGCCCGCGTCGAGCCGGGCTGTGATGTTCGGCACGTCGTAAAAGGCACGGACGCTTTCGAGGCTCTCAGGGTGGACGCGGTTCTTGCCGCGATCGAGGACGAATTCCTCAATGGGCATCAGGGTCGGCGGGATGGTGACCTGTTCGCTGTTGTAATAGAGGGGAGCGATGAGCCCGGCCTCAAGATCGAGGCGGAAGATTTCCGTATAGCTGCTTTGCAGGGCGAGGAGGTAGTTGTTTTCCTCTTCCTTTTTCTTGGTGACGTCGCGCAGCAGGATGAGGGCATGTCCCTCGTTGCCGGGGACGGGCTGCGCCGAGGCGGAAATCCAGCGGTAAGGGCCGGTTTCCGATAAACGCTTGCGGTATTCGCACTCTGGGTGGCCGCCGCGCTCCAGTTCCTCAAAGAGGCGGCGCTCGTAGAAGTCGAGCACGCTTTCGAGGGAGTCGGGGGCTACGCGGTCAACGGCGCGCTGGTGGACAAACGAGGAATAGTTGGCCTCCCCCTTGATGGCGGCCGCCTGCCCGCTGTTGTAGAACAGAGGGGTGACCGAGCGGTTCGTGATGTCGAGGGAGAAGATTTCGGAATAATTGTTTTGCAGGGCAAGGAGATAGTTGTCCTGCCGCTTCTTGCTTTCGGTGACGTCGCGCACGAGGAGGACGGCCTCGCCGCGTTTGCCGGCCGGCAGGGGCACGATGAGCGCCAGCATCCAATGGTAGGCCCCGTCAAGGCCGAGCTTGCGGTATTCGGCGGAGGGCTCGTCTCCGGCGTCAAGTTTCCTGAGGATGCTTTCGGCAGTGAAGAAATTCAGGAAAAGGGCCCGATCCTGCGGGTGGACGCGGGTTTCCATGACCGTGATGATGTCCTTGTCGAATTCGCCGCTGACATCAATGGGCGCGAGCAGCTTGGTATTGCAGAACAGGCAGGCCAGCTGGTTGGCGGCGAGATCCATACGGTAGATCTTGGCGTAGCTGTTCTGGAGGGCTACCTGAAGGTTTTCCTCTTCCTGCCTGCGGGTGAATTCGGCGGCCTTCAGATCGTCGATGTCCCGGATGCACTGGAGGGCGTGGCGCGAGCCGTCGTCCTGCGTATAGGCGAAGGCGATGCGGGAGCGCCAGCGGGGGCCGGTGTCCTCGGCAGACAGGTATTCGAGGTAGGCGCTCCTGCCGTCCGCATCTTCCGCGAAGGCCGCCCGCAGCCCTTCGAGGGAAAAGCGTTCGCGGAAGGCGTCACGATGCTGCGGGAGGACATGGCCTGCGAACCGTCCGAAGTGGTCGGCGTAATCGCCCGAAGCGTCGGCGGCGAAGCCGCTGCGGTTGGCCAGAAGCTCGAAATGCCCGGTGCCGAGATCCACATCCACGACATGATGGTAGCCTGCGCAGAGGGCGCGGGCGAAGGAGTCGCGCTTGGCCTTGGCCTCCCGCTCCTCGGTCGTCAGAAGGCGCTCGGAAATGAGCACGACGTGTGCCGGCTCCCTGTTTTCCCAGAGGAGCCCGGAAACGGAAACCTCGCAGACGCCCTTGAAGGGCGGGTGTTCATGCAGGGTGGTGAAGGCTTCCCCGCCGCCGCGTTTCGCCACGGGGCAAAGGGGGCAGATGTCGGATCTGCCCCAAAACACCTCAAAGCAGGTTGCCCCGATCCTGGCATTGGGGTACGCGCGGGCGACCGTATCGTTGAAATAGACGATGCGGTGGCTGGCGTCGATGACGTAGACCGCCGTATTGTGCAGGCTGTCGAGGATGTTGCGGGTGGATTCGTAGCTTTCGCGCAAAAGGCTGGCGGAACGGCGCTGGCGGATGTACTCCCCGATGATTTTGGACATGAGGATGAGGGCGTCCACTTCCTGCTGCGTCCATATGCGGCGGTTGCCGCGCTCCTCGAAACCGATATGGCCGATCACGCGCCCGTCGCACACGATGTCGCATTGGAGGAGCGAGGAAATGGCGCCGTCGAGGATGAACGTTTTCCCTTCCGAGAGGATTTCCGAAAAATCGCTGCAATAATAGATGCCGCTGAAGTCCCGTGTTTGGGGCAGCTTGACGGCTTCGACGGGGACGTTTTGGAACCGTTCCCCGCTGCTCCATTTCGGATCGGAGCACCATTCGTGCGCGATGCTGGCGGACTTCCCGTCGGGCGAATAGTTAAAGATGAGGATCTTGTCCACGCGCAAGGTGTTTCCGATGAAATGCAGCGCGTTGTCGATCCCTTCGTGCATGTCGTACATGCTGAAGAGGATGTCGATGATGTCCACCATGATGTTGTTGCGGACGGCGTTGGCGGCGAGGGGCGGGGATGTCTGGACGCCGCCGGCGTCCCCGCCGGAGGACTGCCCGAAGAATTCGTAACGGTTTTTGCCGTTCCCTTTGGCGTGGTACAGGGCGACGTCGGCCTGCCGGAACAGATCCTCATAGGCAATGGGGCGTTCGGTTACGGCGATGCCCACGCTGACGGAGATGGCGTTGCTGACGTTGCTGTTTTTGAACAGGGTTCGGATGGAGGAACAGAGGGACCGCGCGCGTGTGCGGATGCCCGCGGTTTCGGAAACGTCGCGCATATAGACGTGGAACTCGTCGCCGCCCACGCGCCCGATGATGTCGTCTTGGCGGAAGGTGCGCCGGAGCTGGCGGGCGATCTCGATGATGATGGAGTCCCCGGCGAGGTGCCCCATGCTGTCGTTGACGTCCTTGAAGTTGTCGATGTCGATCATGAACAGCACGCCGAAACTGCCGGGCCGTGCGTCGCGCAGGGCGATGCGGATCTCCTCTTCGGTGGTGGCCTTGTTGTACAGCCCGGTCATGGAGTCGGTGCGGCTCTTGTCAAGGAGCCTGAGCTGTTCGCGCTTCTGGCGGTCGATGTCGCGCAGCGCGCCCACGGATTTGATGGGCTTGCCGAGGGCGTCCTTGATGTTGGTGCTGTAGAGGGCGAACCAGTGCTTGCTGCCTGAGCGTGTAGGCAGGAACCGTTCGGGTGCGGCCCCCGTGGGGGCTTTTTCGGCGTCGAGGGCGAGGAATGGCCCCCGGAACCCTTCGCTCACGGGATCGATGGGCTCGCCTTTGCCCAGCCGCTCGCGGAAACGGTGGATAACGGGTTCGTGCCCAAAGACCTTATGATACTTTTGGGTGTAGGTGATGGTGTCCGTCCCGAAATCGTATTCAAAGGGCAGATCTTCGGAAATGTCGGCGATGAGGGCGTATTTGCGGCGCTCATATTCGGCGCTGCGCAGCATCTCCTCCACACGGGCGAGATCGGTAAAGGTGCAGAGATAGATGGGGTATTGGCCTTTGTGGAGCACGCCCTCCACGCGCGTGGCGGAAAGGCGGATGCGGATGGGGGTGCCCTTGCGGACGATCTCCCCTTCCCAGTCGAAAAGGGGAGGGTGCCCGGCGAGCAGCCCGATGAGGCGCGCGGCGGAAGACGGTTCGAGCCAAGGGAGGAGGGCGTTGCCCTGCTGGCGGCAGGGCTCGGCGGTTTCCCCGGCAAGCGTGCGGAAAGCCTTGTTCGCCGCGAGCAGGCTGAGCTGCGGATCCGCGGCAACGGTGGCGGTTCCGGTGATTATGTGCGGGTTGTCGAGGAATTCTTGGAGCCTGTTCATTCGACTGTTCTCTTGAATAGGGTGTGGAGACATTCCGGGGGATGCCCCGCATGTCGGGACATATTGGATCGGCGGCGCAAATTCCCGCCAGAATGGGGATGCCCCCGCATGTCGGAAAATATCTTAGAGATGAAAAGATATTATTGCATAATCCGGGATGCCCCGCATGCCGGAGAAGATTTTTGGGTAAGGCTCTGTTAGAGCATGTGGTTGCTCCATCTCCACAGTGCGGTGAAAAATACAGCCTCTTTTTCTGTGTTCCCCTTGGCGGGATCCACGGCCAAGGCATTTTGCCGGTTATCCCTTTGGAGTTTCAAGGAAAAAAGCATCAACCATTTTCTATAAGGCTGTGTTTAAGTTTACGGTTGCTGATTTTTTCAATGAAAATCATGAATAGATAAAAGCTCGTTTCACGTCTGGTGATGTGGGCCTCTCTCATTTTTT
>NZ_DBMAFI010000061.1:0-19106 GCF_057864385.1 Bilophila sp.
GCTACTCGATATGATAAGCTGGCCATAACTTTTAAAGCATCTGTCATGCTGGCATCATGCCTTATTTGGCTCCAGTAAACTATTTAGGGACAGCCCCTAGGACACAGCTTTCCTTTTCTTTCCCTTCTTCCCTCAAATCGCCGGACAAATCACGTCCGTCCTCTTTCCCAAAGACTTTCGCGTTTGTGGAATCCCAGAGCGAGGCGTTTTCTGAACCGGGCTATTTGCCCTCTTCGTCCTCCAGATTGAACTGCTTGATCTTGCGGAACAGGGTACGGCGGTCGATGCCGAGGATATCCGCCGTTTCCGCGCGCTTCCAGTCGTTGCGGCGGAGCGTTTCAAGCAGGTATTCCCGTTCAAAACGATCCAGCGCCGTAGCCAACGGCTCCTGCGGGAGGGCTTGGCGGTGTTCGGCCTCGTCGGAGCCTGTTTGCCCCCCGGCGGGAAGCTGTCCTGAACCGACCTGCAATGTGCCGAGCTGGACTTTGCCGAGCGTCAGGTAACGGTACAGCGTATTGTGCAGTTCGCGGATGTTGCCCGGCCAGTCGTACTGCATGAACGCCTGCATGACCTCGCCGTTGAGGGAGGGGAGATCCCCGACGCGGGGGTAGGCGTTGAGGAAGTATTCGATGAGCAGGGGGATGTCCTCCTTGCGCTGGCGCAGAGGGGGGAGGTGGATCGGGATGACGTGGATACGGTAGAAGAAGTCCTCGCGCATCTGCCCTGAAGCGACCCGTTCAGCCAGATTGCGGTTGGTGGCGGCGATGATGCGGAAGTTGGGCTTGTGCAGGTCGGAGCCTCCGACCGGGGTGAAGCCCTGCCCCTCGATGGCGCGGAGGAGCTTGGTCTGGGCGGAAAGGCTCAACTCCCCCAGCTCGTCGAGGAAGAGGGTTCCGCCGTCGGCCCGGTCGAGGCAGCCCTTGCGGTCGGCCAGTGCGCCCGTGAACGCGCCTTTTTTGTAGCCGAAGAATTCGCTTTCAAAGAGGTTTTCGGGGATGGCCCCGCAGTTCACCGCGATGAACGGCTTGTCACAGCGCGCACTGCATTCGTGCACGGCGCGGGCGGCCAGCTCCTTGCCCGTCCCGGATTCCCCGAATATGACCACGCAGTCCTCCGTGGCCCCGGCGCGGGCAATGAGCTCAAACACCTCGCGCATGGGCGGCGAATCCCCGACGATGTTGTTGAAGCAGCGGGCCTTGAGGCGTTCACGGAGTTCTTCGTTTTCCCTACGGATGCCGAGCTCGTTCTTTTGCTTTTCCGTAATGTCGTTGACGAGCCCTTCAATGGTAATGAGCGTTCCCGATGCGTCGAACGCGCCCGATGACTGTTCCCACACCCATTTTTCCTCGCCCCACGCCGTGATGATACGGTAGACGAGTTCCCAGCGGCGGTGCTCTTTGAGGGCTGTTGCGATGGTGCTGCGGATGGTTTCGCGATCCTCTTCGTGGGCGATGTCCAAGAGGCCGAGGCGTTCCTCACCCATGAACCTGTCCGGCGCATACCCCGTCAGGCCAAGGACGCCGTCGCTGACGAAGCTGACCGCGCGGCGGGCGTCGGGGATGCCGCCGATGACGGTTTCCCGGTAGGCGAGGCCGGGCAGGTTGTCGAGCAGGGCCAGCAACTGGCGGCGGTGCTCGTCCAGTTCCTTGCCGATTTCGGCGTTGTGGCGTTTGAGCTGTTCGCGCATCTGCTTGTTCATGATGTGCGTACGCACGCGTGCCAGCACCTCGGCGTCATGGAACGGCTTGGTGATGTAGTCGACGCCGCCGACCTCGAACCCCCGCGTTTTCTGGCTGGGATCGTCCACGTAGGAAATGAAGACCACGGGGATGTCGCACAGCCGGGGATCCCGCTTGATGTGCTCGCAGACGGCATAGCCGTCCATGTCCGGCATCATGACGTCAAGCAGCACCAGATCCGGGATCTGCTTGCCCATGTATTCCAGAGCCTTTGTCCCGCTTTTGGCGACGCCGAGCCGGTACTCCCGGTTCAGCTTGCTGACGAGGATCCGCAAGTTGGTGGGATCATCGTCCACGACGAGGACAAGGGGCTTTTCGTATTCCGTTTCCATAAGCAGAGGCTCCATCACAGCGTATCCGGGGGAAGCAGCGCCAGCGCTTCGTCATAATCGTAAAAATCGATCGCCTGCTGTAGTTTTTCCATCAGAGCAGATGGAAGGAAAGCCGTCAACGGCATGATCGCCTCCGCGATCCGTTCGGGATCGGCAAGGGCCAGCATCTCCTTGAAATGTTGCAGTTGCGCTTTTTGATCTTCATTCAGCGTTCCGGCCTGTATGGGCTGGGGTGGGGCATCCTGCAGCTGCGGCGTTTCAGGGAGGGCTTCCAGTACGGATATCTGCACGGTGGCGAAGGCCTCCTCCAGTGCGTTGAGCAGGGGAGAGAATGTCTGTGCAAGCGCCGCCGTTTCGACGGAGGCGTTCCCCGACTGCTTGACGAACTGCTTGAGCGCGAGCTCCAGCGCGTGGGCATCCTGCTGTACGGCGATGGCCCCCACGTTGGCGGATGCCCCTTTCAGGTTGTGGGCTTCGCGGATGAGCCATTCCCACGCCGGGCGGCACAACGCCTGTTCGGGCAGGGCGGGATCGAGGTACAGCCCCTTGCGCAGGGCGGGCAGGGCTTCTGAGGTGTTGCGCACGTAGCCCCGCAGGATTTTCTGGTACGTCTCCGGCGAAACATTGAGGCGTTCGATGGCCCCGGCGTCGAGGCAGGGGGGCAGGGACGTGTTGTTGAGCACGATAGGGGCGGAAAGCGCCGAGGGCTCCGAGCCCTGCGGGGCCTGTTCGGGCTTGCGCGGCAGGATTTTGTTCGGAAGCAGGGCCCGCAGCGTGCCGAACAGGGCCGCACGGCTGAGGGGCTTTGAAAGGTATCGGGCGATCCCGGCGGAAAGCGCCCGCATTTTGTCCTCGTGCATGGCGTGGGCCGTGATTGCGACGATGGGCAGCCCTTCGAGTTCGGGCATGGTGCGGATGATCCGGGTGGCCTCGTAGCCGTCCATGACCGGCATCTGGACGTCCATCAGGACGAGATCGAAGCGCTCGCCCCGCTGTGCGCCGACCCTGAGCGCGTCGAGGGCCTGTTTGCCGTTGCTGACGATGGTAAGCTGGACGCCCGTATCTTCAAAGAGCGCTTCCATGATTTCCTGGTTGGTGGGGTTGTCTTCCGCCACAAGGATGCGGACGTCATGGAACAGCGGCGTTTCCATCGGCGAGGGCAAGGAGTGCAGCCGCCCGGAGTAGGCCACGAGGCAGGGCTCGTTGAGGGAAACAATGGATTCGTGCAGCCCGCGCAGGGTCATGAGGGACAGGATGGCGACCTGCCCGTCGTGCTGGGCGGCGTCCCGGTTGGATACGGAAAGGATTTGTTCGCCCGCGTGCTCGTCCATGAGGATGGCGGGGATGGTGCGCCCGAAGGCCGTGCGCAGTGCGCGCAGGGCATACAGCGTATTGGGTTCCGAAAGCTTGCGGTCGAGGAACAGGAGATCCGGCTGTTTCTTGGGCAGAGCTTGCGCCTTGCTTACGGCCTCCTCCGTGTTTGTGGCCGTAAGCGCATCAATGCCGAGGGCCGAAAAGTGGCGGCAAAGGATTTCCGTCTGGAGCGGCGAGGCGCTGAGGACGAGCGCATGGATCGGCTGGGCCGGAGGGGGCGGCAGCTGCGCGGTCGCTCCAGAGTCGGGCTGGGTACATAGCGGAATGGAAAACGCGAAGGTGCTGCCGACGTTGGGTTCGGATTCCACCCATATTTCGCCGTGCATCATTTCGACAAGCTGGCGGCAGATGCACAGGCCGAGGCCGGTTCCCCCGTGGCGGCGCGTGGTGGAGGCGTCCACCTGTCGGAAGGGCTGGAAGAGCTGGCCGAGGAATTCCGGCGCGATCCCGACGCCCGTATCGCGCACGAAACAGATGATCTGTACGCGCCGCTGTTCCGGGCAGGTGTCGGAAGGCAGCGGTTCGGCATGGCCCTGCTTGAGCGTCACGCAGATCTGCCCGCCGGGGCCGGTGAACTTCACCGCATTGGTTACGAGGTTCATAATGATCTGCTGGAGGCGCCCGGCATCACCGATCAGCGCGATCTGCATGTGCGGGTCCATGTCCACGACGAGCTCGATGCCGCCCGCATGGGCGTTGTGCAGGGCCACGGTGCAGACGTGGTGCACCACGTCGTCCAGCATGAACGGGGCCTGCTCAAGCTCAAGGTGCCCGGCTTCGATCTTCGACACGTCGAGCAGGTCGTTGATGATTTCAAGAAGCGCCCGCGAAGACTGGAGGATGGCCCGGAGGTAGCGGTGCGGGGGGGTCTTTTCCTTGAGCAGGGCGAGTTCGGCGAACGCCATGATGCCGTGCAGGGGCGTGCGGATTTCGTGGCTGATGTTGGCGAGGAACTGGCTTTTCGCGGTCGTGGCGGCGTCGGCGGCTTCCTTGGCGAGCTGGAGCTCGGCGTTGATGGCTTGCAGGTCGCGCGTGCGCTCGTTGACGCGGTGTTCCAGTTCCACGTTGGACTGCTCCAGCATGGCCCGGCTTTCCCGAAGCTCCTTTTCGGCACGATCGTATTTGGCCAGTTCCTGATTGAGCTGGGCCGTCCTGCGCGATACCTGCCGCTTGAGGGAAAAGTTCCAGTAAAGGACAAAGGCAAATACCGTGAACAACACTTCCGCCGCAAAGAGCATCATCCAGATGGTCTGTTTGGAGAAGGCCTTCTTTTCATACGGCTGGAGCCACTTCTGGGCAATGATCCTGCGCTCTTCCTGAGTGATTTTGCCGAGCGCCTTGTTGATGATGCTGTGGAGTTCGGGCCAGTCCTTGCGGATGCCGAAGGCATGTCCGTAAGGCGCGTCGATGGGGCCGGCGACGCGGAGGTTGCGGATGCCGCTGTTGTTGATTTTTTCCGTAATATTGAACTGGTAGTCGATCATGGCGTCAACTTCGCCGAAGGCGACTTTCTGCAGCCCCTCCAGCGTGTTTTTGACGGGCACGGGCACTATTTCAGGGTGCAGTTCCTCAAGGAAATCATGCCACGAATACCGGTTGACCACCGCGACCTGCTTTCCGGCCAAGTCCTTGATCCCCTCTATGTCCGGTTCCGTTTCGCCCGTGGAAGGGCTGCGGGCCATGAGCCCGTCCTTGGTGGGCTGCCGAGCCACGATGATGCCGGGGAGCACAATGTAGGAGGGCGTGAACAGCATATATTGGGAGCGGTGCTGCGTCTCCGCCGCGGCGATGTACATATCCACCTTGTGGGACGCGGCCATGTCCGTCGTGTCGCTCCAGTCGGAGGGGGGCGTGATGCGGAAGGTGAGCCCCGTCATCTTGTGGAGGATGCGGAGGTAGTCCGGGCCGATGCCGGTATAGCGGCCTTCGGCGTCGAATTTTTCCAGAGGGTAGAAATCGGGATCGATGCCGACCCGGACAGTGTGGTTCTTGCTGAGCCACAGGCGTTCCTGAGGCGTGAGATCGTCGGAAATGGATTCCTGCCGTTCCATGACGGCATCCACAGGATCGACGTTCCGGTCGAACAGGTTGTCCTGCATGGCTTTCAGGACGAGAAAAACCTGCGTCGCCACGAGAAACACGCCGAAAAGAAGGACTGTCAGCAGACGCACGCGAACCTCATACAACTCGGAGTGGGTGGGGGAGCCAGCGGGCAGGGAAGGCGCCCGCCGAGTCTCCAAAAAAGAGGCAAGCCCGGAACGTCCCATGTCGGCGCATCCCGGGCTTATTACGGATCATACGGAAGGTCAGGATCAGTCCTTGCCGAGGCCGGAAAGGTACTCATGGGCGGCTGTCAGCACGTTCGGCATGAGGATTTCCCCAGCTTTGGGGTTACATTTGGCCATGGCGATGCACGCGGCCAGATTGTCCCGGACGCGTTCAGCCATGTGGCGGGCCTGCGTCTGGGGCGTCAGGGTTTCCATGTGGGCTTCAACCTTGGCGAGGGCTTCTTGGGCTTGTTCGAGCTTGTTGGGCATGAGGGATCATCCTTGCGCAAAAGTGTTTCAGAAAGGCGACTATAACGCAGGCTTTGCTGTTTTTCAAATAAGATCATTCCGTGGGCTGTCGAGGCCCCTTTTCCTTCCTTTCTGCGGCGCTTTGGCGTATCGCCGCGGAAAGCCTTTGGATAATGCGATCATAGTTGTCGGGCTGATGGGGGGCGCGGCAGAGGGTGCAGTCCTTTATACCGTTCGCGTTCCAGCGGGGGGTGCCGATGCATTCCGGCAGGAAATAGAGCGGGCAATAACAGAAAAGGCAGTTGAATGTTTCAGGATCCGCGTTAGGGTGGCACGAAAAGTAAGCGCAGGACGTGTTCCTGAAAAAGCGGGAGCTGTTTTGCATGGGTGTTTCCTCAAAAACAGTATCAGTGTTTTTCGGGTGACCGCATTGACAGAATGCAGGGCTTCTTATATGCACAAATAAACATATCCGCTCTTCCAAGCAGGGTAGGATAGGTGCACGTCATCGGGAACCGTTTTTGTACGGAACCGTGCCTGAGGGTGCGGGGAAGGAGCGGCTTCCGAATGTACTCATCAAGGCAGGCTACAGGGGAACCGGTGAAAAGGGAACAGCCCTTTCGTCCGGGTATCCAGAAACCCTCCGGTTGGGCCCGTCTGACGGGCTGGCCGTGGAATCAAGGAGTGGCACATGATTTCCAAGACTCTCATTGTAAATGGCATGACGAAAACGCTGCTGGTGAATCCGGATGATTCGCTGGCCGACGTATTGCGCGGGCAGCTTTTGCTGACCAGCGTAAAGGTCGGATGCGGCACGGGTCAGTGCGGTGCCTGTAATGTGATTCTGGACGGCAAGCTGGTGCGTACCTGTACGCTGAAAATGAAACGCGTTGAAGACGGGGCCGCCGTCACGACCCTTGAAGGCATCGGCACGCCCGAACATATGCACCCGTTGCAGCTTTCGTGGATGTTCCACGGCGGCGCGCAGTGCGGTTTCTGTACGCCCGGCTTCATCGTGTCCGCCAAATGCCTGCTCGACAAGAACCCGGCCCCGACCCGCAACGACGTGCGCGACTGGTTCCAGAGCCACCGCAACGCCTGCCGCTGCACGGGCTACAAGCCGCTGGTCGATGCCGTCATGGACGCCGCCGCCGTCATGCGCGGCGAGAAATCCATCAAGGACATCGAATATAAGGAGCCCGTGGACGGTCGCACATGGGGTTCCCGCCGTCCGCGTCCCAACGCCGTCGCCAAGGTGACCGGCACGCACGACTTCGGCGCGGATACCGCCCTCAAGATGCCTCCGAACACGCTGCATCTGGCGCTGGCTCAGGCCAAGGTTTCCCACGCCAACATCAAGGGCATCGATACCTCCGAAGCGGAAGCCATGCCCGGCGTGTACCGCGTGCTGACCCATAAGGACGTCAAGGGCAAGAACCGCATCACCGGCCTCATCACCTTCCCGACCAACAAGGGGGACGGCTGGGATCGTCCCATCCTGAACGATACCAAGATATTCCAGTACGGCGACGCCCTCGCCATCGTGTGCGCCGACTCGGAAGCGCACGCCCGTGCCGCCGCAGACAAGGTCAAATTTGATCTCGAACTGTTGCCCGAATACCTGAACGCCCCGGACGCGATGGCTCCCGACGCCATTGAGATCCATCCGGGAACCCCGAACGTGTATTTTGAGCAGAAAGAGGTGAAAGGGCAGGAAACCGCGCCCTTCTTCGCCGACGCCAATAATGTGGTCGTGGAAGACAGCTTCTACACGCAGCGCCAGCCCCACCTGCCCATTGAGCCGGACGTGGGGTACGGCTACATGAATGAAGAGGGCAAGCTGGTCATCCATTCAAAATCCATCGGCCTGCACTTGCACGGCCTGATGATCGCCCCCGGTCTGGGGCTTGATTTTGCCAACGACATGATCATGGTGCAGTGCAACGCGGGCGGTACCTTCGGCTACAAGTTCAGCCCGACGATGGAAGCGCTTATCGGCGTGGCCGTGCTCGCCACAGGCCGTCCCTGCCATTTGCGCTACAACTATGAACAGCAGCAGCAATACACCGGCAAGCGCTCGCCGTTCTTTACGACCGTCCGGTACGCCGCCGATAAGGCCACCGGCAAAATCAAGGCGATGGAAACCGACTGGATCGTCGACCATGGCCCGTATTCCGAATTCGGCGACCTGCTGACCCTGCGCGGTGCCCAGTACATCGGTGCTGGATACGGCATCGAAAATATCCGTGGTATCGGCAAAACGGTCTGCACGAACCACGGCTGGGGGGCTGCGTTCCGTGGCTACGGCGCTCCGGAAAGCGAATTCCCCTCCGAAGTGCTCATTGACGAGCTGGCCGAAAAGCTCGGCATGGATCCGCTGGAACTGCGTGCGGTCAACTGTTACAAGCCCGGCGATACCAATCCTTCCGGTCAGGCCCCCGAAGTGTTCAGCCTGCCGGACATGATCGATATCATGCGCCCCAAGTTCAAGGCGGCGAAGGAAAAGGCCGCGGCGAATTCCACGGATGCCGTGAAGCGCGGCGCGGGTGTGGCTATCGGCATCTACGGCTGCGGCCTTGACGGCCCCGACTCGGCGGAAAGCTGGGCGCAGTACAATGAAGACGGCACGGTCACCATCGGCGTGTGCTGGGGCGATCATGGGCAGGGTGCCGACGCCGGCGCGCTCGGTACGGCTCATGAGGCTCTGCGTCCCCTGAACATCGCCGCCGACAAGATCCGCCTTGTCATGAACGACACCTCCAAGGCCCCCGTGGGCGGCCCGGCTGGCGGTTCCCGTTCGCAGCTCGTGGTGGGCAATGCCATCCGCGTAGCCTGTGAAACCCTGATCGAGGCCATGAAGAAACCCGGCGGCGGTTTCTACACCTATGATGAAATGAAGGCCGAAGGCCGCGAAGTCCGGCAGTACGGCAAGTGGACTACCCCGTGCACGTCCCCGGACGAAAACGCGCAGGGCGAGCCTTTCTGCTGTTACATGTACGGCCTGTTCATGGCTGAAGTGGCCGTGGACATCACGACCGGCAAGACCACGGTGGAAAAGCTGACCATGATCGCCGACATTGGTAAGGTGAACAACCGCCTCGTAACGGACGGCCAGTTGTACGGCGGCTTGGCGCAGGGTGTCGGTCTCGCCCTGACCGAAGACTATGAGGACATCAAGAAGCACTCTACGCTTATCGGCGCCGGCCTGCCCTACATTAAGGACATCCCGGATGACATTGAGCTGATCTATCTTGAAAACTCCCGCAAGGACGGCCCGTTCGGTGCTTCCGGCGTGGGTGAGCTCCCGCTTACCGCTCCGCATGCCGCCATCATCAACGCCATCTATCAGGCTTGTGGTGCCCGCGTGACGCATCTGCCCGCACGTCCCGAAAAGGTGCTGGCCGCTCTGAAGAAGTAATTGATGGAGTGAGATGACGCGCCCGGCCTTGCTCGTGAAGGCCGGGCTTTGCAGCCCTCCCGGTTCTTGTATAGCGAGATGCGTTATGCGGGCCGGGAGGGTCTTTGATTTCGACGGTTTTCGGGAGGCGTTATGGAACAGGCGGATCTGCGGAGCTGGGAACGGCAATGCACCCAGGATGATATGCCCAAATGTCGGGCGGCCTGCCCGTTGCAGATGGATGTGAGGCCGTTTCTCGAACGGATGGCGCACGGGGATATGCCCGGGGCCCGCAAAGTGCTGGAGCGGTATCTGCCTCTGCCCGGCGTTTTGGGACGGATTTGCGAACACCCGTGCGAAACGGCCTGTGTCCGGCAGGGGCTTGGTGGGCCGCTCGCCGTTGGCGCGCTGGAACGGGCCTGCGTATCGCAGTGTCCGCAGCAGACGCGGAACCTGCCGCGTCCCCCAAAAAGCAAAAAGGTCGCCGTGATTGGTGACGGCATGGCGGGGCTGGTCGCGGCATGGGATCTTTCCCGGAAGGCGTATCCCGTGGATTTGTTCTATGTGGGCGGGCAACCGGCGGAAGGTTTGCTCGCCGCATTCCCCTCACTGGCGCCGGAAGCCTTGGATGGTGAACTCGAAAGCATGCGGAAAAGCGGCGTGACGCTGATCCGCCGAGAGCCTGACAGAGCCCTGCTTCAGGAAGTAGAAGGCTATGACGCCGTTTTTGTGGATGTTTCCTGTGCCCCGGGCTTGGCCCCAGCATCACGGGATGCTGTGGATTCCGTAACGCTGAATGTGGCGGGTGGGCCGGAACATGTCTGTTTCGGCGGCTGGCCGTCACTGGACGGGACGGGCACCCCCGTTGCATGGGCGGCGGAAGGCCGCCGGGCCGCTATGACGCTTGAGCGTTCCATGACCGGTGTTTCCCTGACGGCTTCGCGAGAGAATGAAGGCGCGAGCGCCACCCGGCTGCACACCCCGCTCGACGGGCTGGCTCCGTTGCAGCGGCTGGAACCGGAGCACCCCGGTGAAGGGTATTCGCTTGAAGAGGCCAAAACCGAAGCCGGAAGATGTTTGCAGTGCGAATGCCTCATTTGCGTGCGGGAGTGCCTGTACATGCAGAAGTACAAGGGCTACCCTCGCGTTTACGCCCGCCAGATGTACAACAATGCCGCGATCGTGAAGGGACACCATCAGGCCAACACGATGATCAACAGTTGTACGCTGTGCGGCCAGTGCGAGGTTTTGTGTCCGGAAGGCTTTTCAATGGCGGATTTGTGCCTGTCGTTCCGAAGGGATATGGTTCGGCGCGGCATGATGCCCCCTTCGGCGCATGAGTTCGCGCTGGAGGACATGGCCGCCGCCAACGGCCCGGAATGTGCGCTGTCTTTCGCTGGGTTGGGGGCGGATGGGAAGGCTGCGGAGCGGTGCGGGCATGTGTTTTTCCCCGGCTGTCAGCTTGCGGGCGCACGGGGAGAACAGGTTTTGGCCGTGTACGAGACGTTGCGCAAAGATCTCGGCAACGTCGGCCTGTTGTTGCAGTGCTGCGGCGTTCCCGCGCAGTGGGCGGGAGAGGAAAAGCTGTTTGCGGAAACCGTGGAGTCGCTCAGGTCCACATGGGAGTCGCTTGGGCGTCCTCGCGTGATCGCCGCTTGCGCCTCCTGTTGCAAGACGCTGCGTGAAGCCTTGCCGGAAATGTCCGTAGCGTCGCTTTGGGAAGTGCTTGATACGGAATGCCCCTCGCTGTTTTTCAGTGGGGAAGCCTGTTGCTGCGGCGTCCCCACATTGAGTATTCATGATCCCTGTTCCGCCCGTCATGACGAGGTATGGCTGCGGTCGGTGCGGAGTCTCCTTGCCAAACGGGGCGTCCCGTTTGAGGAGCCGCGTTTGTCCGGCGAAACGACGCCCTGTTGTGGGTACGGAGGGCTGGCATGGGATGCCAATCCGCAGCTTGCTTCGGCTATTGCGGCGGATCGGGCCGGTCAGCTTGAGCACGACGCCGTCACATCCTGCATCATGTGTAGGGAACGTCTGGCCGCGGAAGGCAAGCCTTCCCTGCATATGCTCGATCTGCTGTTCCCTCGTGAATCCCTTCATGCGGCGGCGACCGCAAAAGGAAGCGGGTTGTCGGCCCGGCGAGCGGGACGTGCCGCACTGCGAGCTGAGGTGCTCCGGCGTTATGCCGGGGAAAACGTGGCAGAAACGCTTGATGACGGCATCCCTGTCCGCATTGCTCCGGATGTCTTGGAAAAGATGGAAGAGCGCCATATCCTGAGGGAGGATGCCGTGCGTGTCGTGCGCCATGCCGAGGCATCTGGGGATACGTTCCTGAACCGGGACAATGGGCATTTTCTTGCATCCTTGCGCTCTGTACGGGTGACGTTCTGGGTGGAATACAGCGTTGAGGACGGTGTGTGCGTCGTGCATGATGCCTACTGCCACCGGATGGAGGTACCCGGCACATCAACCCCCGAAGGCCGTTACGAGGCTGTCCGCAGCCCGTTCCACCTTTAAAATGCCGCAGGGGAGAGTGGCGGGGATAACGGAAGGTTGCCGTTCCCAGCCACCTGCTGAAATGGAACAGGCCCCGGCCCCCGAATGGGTCTTACTGTGAGCTCAGTGATAACCAGCTATGTGAGAAAGCGGAAATTTCCGGCGGGAGGATCATCATGGCTATGGAACCGAATTATATGCCGGACCCCGGTGACTGGGTATGTGCCCGTTGCAAGTGCCCCTTGGAACAGGTCAAAGTTCAGGTCGGCTACCTCGGCAGTGCGTTTGATGTTTCTTTGCCCCGTTGCCCGTCCTGTGGATTGACGATGATCCCCAAGTCCTTGGCTGAGGGAAAGATGGCGGAAGTGGAAGCCCTGCTGGAAGACAAATGATTCCGCAGCATCAGGAAGAGCCTTTATACCAGCGGGAGCTTTTCCGCCTGGCGTCGGCGGATTGTTTCCGTCCCGGCGGCGTGGAGCTTACCGCGCGGGGGCTCGCATACTGCGCTTTCAGCGTCGGCGAGCGGGTGGCGGATTTGGGGTGTGGCCTGGGCGTGACGCTGGCTTTGCTGGCGGAACGTGGCCTGCGCCCGGTAGGTATGGATTGTTCCTCCCCCATGCTTCTGGAAGCGGAAGGGCGGTTGTCCGGAGTGCCGCTCCTCGCGGGGACGCTTGAGGGGCTTCCGCTGCGGGATGTCTGCATGGACGGCATAGTCTGCGAATGTGTCCTTTCCCTGTCGTCCGACCCTGAACGGGCGTTGGGCGAGATGTGGCGTGTCCTGCGGCCGGGGGGACGGCTGTTGCTTACGGACATTGTGGCCCGCGGAGGCGGCTATGGGGTGGACGGGCAAGGATGCGCGCGTGGTGCCGTGCCCGTAGATGTTGTGGCGGAACGGCTGGCGCGGCAGGGATTTCGTGTTCTGGCTTCCGAGGATCATTCACGGCTG
Source organism: Bilophila sp. (assembly GCF_057864385.1). Lineage (NCBI taxonomy): Bacteria > Pseudomonadati > Thermodesulfobacteriota > Desulfovibrionia > Desulfovibrionales > Desulfovibrionaceae > Bilophila > Bilophila sp. Next base: position 12,801 of record NZ_DBMAFI010000061.1, read on the forward strand.
CTCGCTGAACTGGCGGGCAGGCTCCTGTTTCAAGGCGTCCCCCGTTCGGCCCTGCTTGCGTGGATGGGGGGATGTCCGGGGGGCGGTTCGGCTTGTTCGGAAAAACGGTTTGGATATTGGATGTTCGTCGCGGAAAAGGGGAATAAATGAACGCATTGATGTTGGAACTCGTACCGCTGATTCGGGAAGGCTACTGTTGCAGCCAGCTCCTTATCCTGCTCGTCTTGCAGCAACAGGGGGTGGAAAACCCCGGACTCGTCAGGGCTGCCGGCGGACTTTGCCACGGAATGGGGCAAAGTGGCGGTGCGTGCGGGCTGTTGACGGGAGGCGCGGCGGCGCTTGGGTATCTGGCGTGTAAAGGGGCCACGGGTGAAAGCGCCCATCCGATGGCGGAACCGTTGATCAACGACTATGCGACGTGGTTTGCCCAGCATGTATGTACCGGAGGGTGCCGGGATGTTTCCTGTCCTTCCATTCAGGAAAAAACAGGCGGAGGTGCGGACATGACACTGTGCGGGGATCTGCTCGCCGACTGTTGGGACAAACTCGTCGATTTGTGCGCCGGGTACGGAATCGACATGACGGAGCCTCGATAATGTCCCCCGCCCGTTCCCTGCCGCAGGCCACGGAGAGCCTCTGTCCCGTCTGTTTGCGGCGCATCCCGGCAGAATATGTGCTTGATCCTGCGGAAGAGGGTACTTCCACGGTTTTTCTGAACAAGGAGTGCCCGGAGCATGGCGCTTTTTCCGTTCCCATTTGGCGCGGTTTGCCGGATTTCCGGTCTTGGGTTCGTGACAAAACGCCTTCGTATCCTCGGCATCCATTTGTAGAGCGGGATCGTGGCTGTCCTTTCGACTGCGGGTTGTGCCCGGATCATGCCCAGCATACCTGTACGGGGTTGATTGAAGTGACGGGGCGGTGCAATCTGCGTTGCCCAGTCTGTTATGCCAGTGCCGGGGAACAGATTGCGCCGGAGCCCTCCCTTGAACGCATCGCCTTCCAGTTGGATCGCCTCAGACAAGCGTCAGGGGCGTGCAATGTGCAGCTTTCCGGCGGTGAGCCCACGGTACGGGATGATCTTCCCGCAATCGTCCGTATGGCCAAAGCTCGCGGTTTCGCGTTGATCCAGTGCAACACCAATGGATTGCGTCTGGGGACGGAGCCCGGATATGCGGCGAAGCTGCGCGAAGCGGGGCTGGATTCCGTCTATTTGCAATGCGATGCGGCGGATGATGCGGCCCATGAGATTTTGCGCGGGAGGCGTTGCCTTCCTGAAAAGCTGGAAGCGATCCGGGCGTGCGGCGAAGCGGGGATCGGGGTCGTGCTGGTGGCGACCGTGGCGGCGGGCGTTAATGCCGACCGCTTATGGCCGCTGGTGGAAATGGGGCTGCGTCTGGGAAGGCATGTCCGGGGCGTACACTTCCAGCCGATGTCCTCGTTCGGACGTTGCCCGTGGCGATCCGACGGTGCGCCGCGCGTGACATTGCCGGAGATCGCCACGGAGCTGGAACGGCAGTCGCAAGGGCAGATCCGATGGATGGATTTCCACCCTCCGGGATGTGAAAACGCGCTGTGTTCCTTCAGTGCCGTCTATCGGAGAAACGGGGAAACATTGGAACTGGTGCAGGGCGCTTCCTCCTGTTGCGATTGCGGGGAAACGCCGTCCGCTGCGGAGGGGGCCCGCAAGGCCAAGGCCTTCGCCGCCCGGCACTGGAGCGCGCCCGTGTCCCCGGCAGCGGCCCGGGATGGGGATGCGTTCGATCGGTTTTTGGCGTCGGCGGGGATAGAGCAGCGCTTTACCGTGTCCTGCATGGCATTTCAGGATGCCATGACGCTGGATCTGGAACGGGTCAAAGGGTGCTGCATCCATGTCGTCAGCCCATCAGGGAACTTGATTCCGTTTTGCCTGTACAACCTGACCTCGTTTGACGGCACCACGCTGTACCGGGGCCGTGTATGATGACGCGCCCGTTTCTGGACGACTGGATCGCGCGTTGCTGCGGGCTGGATGTGCTGAGCGAAGGATCGTTGCTGCGGTATCAGTTGCACAAAATCAACGAGGTGTTGCGCTATGCGGAACGCAACAGCCTGCTGTACCGGAAACGTCTTGCGGGCGTTTTTGCGTGCCACGGAGAGGCGATCCGGGCGGGGGCATGGCCTGCTTCGCTTGATGACGTGGCACAGCTGCCGTTTACGACGGCGCGGGATCTTGAGGATGGCTGGAAGCGGTTTGTCTGCGTTCCGCTGGATGCCATTGCCCGGATGGTGACGTTGAGCACGTCCGGAACAACCGGGGAACCCAAACGGCTGGCTTTCGCCTCCGCTGATCTGGAGCGGACGCTGGATTTTTTCGCCCACGGCATCAGTGTGCTGGTACGCCCCGGTGATACGGTGCTCATCCTGTTACCCGGAGCGGAACGCCCTGATGGGGTTACGGATCTGCTCATCCGGGCATTGCCCCGGATCGGAGCCCGGGGTGTTGCCGGGAATCCTGCGGTTGATCCGGCTGGCTTTCTTCGAGAACTGGAGCTCTACCGCCCGGACTGTCTGGTCGCCGCGCCGGGGCAGTTGCGCCGTCTTTTGGGTGCGCATCCGGCCTCTCCGGGAATCCGGGCCATATTGTCGAGCGCGGAGCCTTTGCCGCTGGATTTGGAAGAGTTGCTTGTCCATTGTTGGCATTGTGAGGTTTTCGATCACTACGGCCTCACTGAGACAGGCTACGGCGGTGGGGTTGAATGCCCCGGAAAGCAAGGGTACCACCTGCGCGAGAGTGATTTGTTTTTTGAAGTCGTTGATCCGGTTTCCGGTGAACCTGTGCCTGACGAGACGCCGGGTGAGGTGGTCTTCACCACATTGACGCGTCAGGCCATGCCGCTGATCCGTTACCGGACGGGAGACATGGCGGCCATGTTGCCCGGCCCGTGCGTTTGTGGGAGCCCGCTGAGGAGGCTCTCACGGATCAGGGGAAGGTTTCGGACGATCGGGGACAGGCTGGAAGTGCTCGCCCCACGCAAGGGCTGGATGGAAGATTCGGGCTGATATGAGAGGGGGTTTTCTCCCGGCGGGGTTTGGGCTATGCTGGCCCTCGGTACGCCATCCGGGTGTTGCCGCTCAAAACAGGGAGAGAACACCCCATGATCGCTTATATAGAAGGGCGGTTGGCGGAAGTGTGCGCCAACGCTTGCGTCGTTGTCACGGAAGGCGGCGTCGGCTATGAAGTCTACCTGCCGCAGCAGACGCGGCTCCAATTGCCGGAACGGGGCGGCCATGTCCGCTTCTACATTTGCCATATCGTCCGGGAAGACGCGCAGGAACTGTTCGGTTTCGAGACATGGGACGAACGGCAGACGTTTATTGTGCTGACATCCATTTCCAAGGTGGGGGCGCGGACGGCTCTCGGCATCCTTTCCGCGTTCCGCCCCGACGACCTGCGGCGCTTGGTGCTTGAGGACGACGTGCTTGCGCTCACGCAGGTTTCCGGTATCGGCAAGAAGAGCGCCCAGCATATTTTCCTTGAGCTCAAGTATAAATTGAAGGTTGAGGACATGCCGGCGGCGGCCTCGCTGCAGTTGGGCGTGCCCGGAAGCGTCTACCGCGACGCGTTGACGGGCCTCGAAGGGCTTGGCTACGCCGAAGCCGAAGCCGCGCCCGTTTTGAAGAACATCCTGCACGAAGAGCCTGATCTTGAAGTCAGCGAAGCCCTCCGTGCCGCCCTGAAAGCCCTTGCCCGCGAACGGCAGAAGTAATGTCCGATTCTCTTAATACGCCATCATTCCTTCCCCCCGCAGATTTGGCGAAAGAACTGTCGGCTCCCGAATCCGGCTCTCCCGGTGACGAAAGCATCCGGCCTTCCCGTTTGGAGGATTTCATCGGGCAGGAGGAACTGAGGGCCAATCTGCGCGTCTTTCTGAACGCCGCCCGTGAACGTGGGCAGGCGATGGATCACGTCCTTTTTTACGGAAACCCCGGCCTTGGGAAAACGACGCTCGCCCAAATCATGGCGGCGGAATTGGGGGTCAACCTGATCTGTACGTCCGGCCCGGTACTGGAGCGGAGCGGCGATCTGGCGGCCATCCTGACCAACCTCTCCCGCCACGACATCCTGTTCGTGGATGAAATCCACCGGATGCCCATTGCCGTGGAGGAAATCCTGTATCCGGCGCTTGAGGATTACAAGCTCGATCTGTTGATAGGGCAAGGGCCCGCAGCCCGTACCGTCAAAATCGATCTGGAGCCGTTCACGCTCGTGGGTGCCACGACGCGCATCGGTTTGCTTTCCTCGCCGTTGCGGGATCGTTTCGGCATCATCAGCCGCCTGGAGTTCTACACGCCTGAGGAGCTGTCCCGTGTGGTCATGCGCTCCGCGCGTATTCTGGGGGTACCGATCACTGAGGGAGGCGCACTGGAAATCGGCCGCCGTTCGCGGGGAACGCCGCGTATCGCCAACCGGTTGCTGCGGCGCGTGCGCGATTTCGCCGCTGTCTACGGTTCCGGCGTGGTGGACGAGGAACAAGCGGCGCATGCGCTTCGGCGCATGGACGTGGACGAGAACGGGCTGGACCAGATGGACCGCAAATTATTGCGCGTCCTTGTGGATATTTACGGAGGCGGGCCCGTGGGCGTGAAGACGCTGGCGGTGGCTTGTTCCGAAGAAGTCCGTACGATTGAGGATATTTATGAGCCGTATCTTATTCAATGTGGATTTTTGAAGCGCACCTCACGGGGCAGGATGGCTACGGCAAAAGCGTATAAACATTTAAATATGCTCGGATAGCCGGAGATCATATGCCTGTAGTCCAACCTCGCGTCGAATTGCTTGCTCATACGCCGGAACCGCTTTCCTTGGTGTATGCGGCGTTTCGTCAATGTTATCACGCCGGATTCGTGGCCGATATGTGGTCCCGCCTGCTCGCCGGGGACATCGGCCGCGAAAAGCAGGCTCAGTTTGTGGCTTCCATTATGGAGTCCGGCCATGCCAGCCCGGTTGAGCACGTCAGTTTCACGTTTGCGCTTGGCGGCGTGTCCCGCGCCTTGACGCATCAGCTCGTGCGTCACCGTATTGCGTCGTATTCGCAGCAGAGCCAGCGCTATGTGGACGGTTCGGATTTCGACTACCTGATCCCGCCGGAGATCCGGAAGAATCCGGAAGCGCTGGCGCGGTTTGAAGGGATCATGCGGGAGATCGGTTCCGCTTACCGGGATCTTAAAGGATTGCTTGAAGAAGCAGGGCGAACCGGATCCAAGGCGAATGAGGATGCGCGTTTTGTCCTGCCGCAGGCCACGGCGAGCAACATTGTCGTAACCATGAACTGCCGGGCATTGCTGAACTTTTTTGAGCACCGCTGTTGCCGCCGTGCACAGTGGGAAATCCGGCACGTCGCGGACGAGATGCTCGCGCTGTGCCGGGGGGTATTGCCTGAGGTCTTTGGTCTGGCTGGTGCCAAGTGTGAGCGGCTGCGGTACTGTCCCGAAGGGGAAAAATTCTCGTGCGGGCGTTTTCCTGCCAAAGCATAGAGAGGGTTGTAATGGATAAACTGACGCTCGCCTTTTGCCGGCTCGGTTTTGCGGGGCTGTCTCCCATCATGCCGGGGACATGCGGTTCCGCGCTGGCGGCGGTTCTGGCTCCATTTTTGTTCATTCCACTGCCGTTTGTCGCCCGGATTGCGGTGCTCGTACTTGTGTTTTGGATTGGAGGAATGGCCGCGACCCGTGGTGAACAGATACTCGGCTGCAAGGATCCGGGTGAGATTGTTATTGACGAACTCCTTGGCATGTGGTTGGTGCTGTTGCCGTTTTCTGATCCGGGCTGGTCAAAGATAGGTATCGCCTTCATTTTATTCCGGGTTTTTGATATGTGGAAGCCGTGGCCTGTCCACGCCTCCGAAAGTTGGCTGCCCGGTGGCTACGGAGTTATGATTGATGATGTCATGGCAGGGTTACAGGCGTTGCTGGTCATGTGGCTGTTGCAGTTGGCCGGTTTTTGGGGAACTTGAGCAGTATGTCGCCCCTCAGGGGGATTTTTGCAGATCCCCTGCGTGGGTAAAGGCGGACATTTTCCCCACAGCGGAATCAGACGGAAGTTTTTTTGAGCGTTATGCGCAAGAAACGCGGTAGGCCCTTTTTTTGGGGGGGCCGCGTTTTCAATATAGGAAGAGATGATTGGAAAGAGGATGGTTAGAGCCCATCCTCTTTTTTTAATGTCTTGCCCTAACTAAAGAGAATTTGCTGGAAAACTTGAATGGGCTTTGAGTATATGCCGCAAAAGGTTTTAGAGGAATGTAGAGGGGGATTGATGGGGAAGTGAGG
>NZ_DBMAFI010000062.1:0-18745 GCF_057864385.1 Bilophila sp.
AATCCAGTCTTGAAGAATTGTTGCGAGACCTCCAGATAATCTCCAAAGAGCTCTTCCTTTCCAGTTGGAATCTTGTATCAACCACAAACTTAAACACAGCCAAGAAAAAAGCATCAGCCACTTTCCATGACACGGCCTCAGGAGAAAGCTCTCCCTCTCCCTGCGCCTATCTGCGCTGCCCCTCCCCCTTTCCAAGCCGCTTATCCATCCGGGCAGCCGCCGCGCACTCCCCAAAGGGCCTTTGCAGGGACATGCGTTCAAAATGAGTACGCCCGCCCGCGATAAGCCTATCCGTAAAAGCGCAGCAGCCCGCCAGTGCAGGTGCAACACGGGACAAGGCCGCAAAAAAGCCGGGGCCGTCATAACCGGCCCCGGCTTTTCCCATCAGGTTAGGGGAGGGAGCGCCTAACCCAGTTCAGCAGCGGACTTGGCGTCGCCCTCTTCAAATTCCTCTACGTTCTTCGGGGTGAAGAGCAAGGGACGGTCAACGGTTCCGAGGAGCATATACTGCATGTTCTTTTCAGGGATGGTACGCAGGATGGAAACACGGCTGAAGTAGAAGCAGGCGCCGATGGCTACCCATGCGAACAGCATGATCCACGATTCAAACCCGATGGCGGCCGGGGAGCCGGGCACAGCCAGCATAAGGAAGCAGGCGATGGAGGTCAGGGCGCCGACCACAGCCACGGACTTGCTCCACCACGGGGCCTTTTCCGCAAAGCGGGCGGCGTACTTGTAGGCGACAAGGCACGTGGAGAAGTAGGCGAGCGCGGTGCCCATAGCGGACATATCGACGATCCAGTTGAGGGCGGAACGGCCGAAGAAAGGCGCGATAAGGGTCAGGACGAGGGTGAACAGCACGGCATTGGTCGGGGTGCCATACTTGGGATGCACCTTAAGGAACCAAGGATGCAGGAACTTGCCGCGGCCCATGCTGAACAGCAGGCGCGTGGTGGCCATGAAGAAGCCGTTCATGCCGGTCAGGATGCCCGCGAGGACGGGGACGGCGAGGATCAGGCCGCCGAAGCGTCCGAAGGCCATGTCAGCCACAGCGCCGGTAGCCCATGTGTGGTTCTGCCCAAGAAGGTCAGTATAAGGAATGATGACGGCCACGGAAATCAGGACAAGGGCATACAACGCCGCACCGCACGCGATGGAGTACAGCATCAGGCGGCGGGATCTTTCAGGCGGGAAGTCGAATTCTTCAGCGGTCTGGGGAATGGTGTCGAAGCCGACGAACAGCCAAGGCGTAATCGCCACGATGGAGATGATGCAGGCCCAAGGAGAACGGCCTTCAGCGAATATGGGCGAAAGGTTGTCAAGCGACGCGGTGGAGGTGGAGAAAGAGCCCACGGTCAGGATGAGCACGCCGGCCACCAGCGCAAAAGCGAGGATGAGCTGGATGCTGCTGGCGAAGTCCATGCCGCGATAGTTCATGTAGCCGAAGAAGAGGAAAACGCAGGTCATCATGGCCAACTCACCGGCATACACGTCCCAGCCGGCTACGCTGTACAGATACCCCACGTCGAACACACCCGGCAGCAAGGCGCGGCTGAGGAGGGCCAGCGCGGTGCCGTTGGCGGCGATGACGCAGAGGTAGCCAAGGATGAGCGCCCATCCGCAAACAAACGCCCAAGCCTTGCCGAAACCGACATAAGCGTAGGTGAACGCACCGCCGGCCACGGGATATGCCTTGACGAGGATGCTGTACGCGAGGGCGACGAAGCACAGGAGGCCGCCGCCGACAATGAAGGCCAATATGCTGCCGACAGGCCCAGCTTCGGGGAGGAAGCGCGTGCCGGGGAGGATAAAGCAGCCCCAGCCGATGATGGCGCCTACGGCAAGAGCCCAAACTTCAGCCGGGCTCATCGTTTTCTTCAGTTCTTCACGTCCGCTTTCAACATGTTCGTTGCTCATGACCAAAAGTCCCTCTTTGTCTTCGCGTTTCAAGAGCGGTTTCTTCGCGCTCTCTTTCGTTCACCGCCGTACACCGGCTTTGAACGAAAAAGGACGCATCATCCAAAAACTCTATTGGAACGTCGGGATTGTTCCCGAAGGCACTAACCCTTTAGCAAGTGCCGGGCCAAAATAGCAGGACAAGCACAGCAACGAGGCTTTTATCCATACTAATCTCTTGAAATAAAAAAATAATATTTTTCCATTTTTCAAATAATCCACCAAAACGTTCTTTTCCTCACAATGAGACACAAATGTCCCGTAAAGAATCCGTTATCCTGTATTTTATGTATTTCTAACGAGTTAAACCGAACTACCCTCATGGGGCATTTTTGTCCCACGGGACATTTTTGTCCCATCAATAGCCTCATCTTTTGGAGTACGCCTTATTCGTATAGGTTGATTCGTCAAACAGCCTCAATATGTTGAGGCCGCAAGGAGAAAAAGCCGCCTTCCACTCGTCCCCAAACGGAACGGAATGAGGCAAAACATACGTGAAAAACACAACTTCTTGGCAATCGGGCACAAACCCGGTATGAATCAAGCAGAATCCATAAGAAGTGATTTTTCTGTCAAACCTGATTGTTTCCATTCCTCCTACTCCCCACTTTTTCTTAAGGCCATCTTATAAAGGACAGAGCCATGCGGCGCAGTACGCTGTTCGGACTATTCGGCATTGTTGCACTTCTCCTCAACCTGACGGCGGCGCACTCGGCCGCCCAGCAGGAACCTGCGTTCAAACTCGAAACGGGCTGGCTCCCCGAACATGAAACGTTCCTCATCTGGTACGCCAAACAAAAGGGCTGGGACAAACAGGAAGGGCTCGACATCGTCCTCAACAGGTTCGATTCGGGCAAAGAGCTGATCGGCAACGCGGACAAGTGGGCCATAGGAGCCTGCGGCGCGTTCCCCATCCTGACCAGCCCCCACCCCGAACGGTTCACCATCATCGGCGTCGGCAATGACGAATCCCTGGCCAATGTGGTCATGGTCCGGCCCGACAGCCCAATCCTCAACACCAAAGGCGCCAACAAGGGGTATCCGAACCTCTACGGCAAGGCCGACGACATCAGGGGGAAAACCATCATTTGCCCCGCATCGTCATCGGCCCAATACCTCCTTGCCAAATGGCTTGCCGCCTACGGCCTGACGGCAGGGGACGTGCGGATCAACAATACGGATGCCGCACCGGGCCTTCAGGCTTTCCTTGGGGGGGAAGGCGACGCCATCGTGCTGTGGGCCCCCTACAGCTACACCGGGGACGAGCATGGGCTTAAGGTCGCGGCCACGTCGCGATCCGCCAATGCCCCGCAGTCCGTACTGCTCATGGCGGATAAGGATTTTGCCGATGCCCACCCAAGCCAAGTGGCCGCCTTCCTGCGGGTCTACCTCCGGGCCGCCCGCATGATGCGCGAGGAATCCGTGGCGGCCCTTGCCGAAGACTACAAAGCCTTCTTCAAAGAATGGGCTGGCAAAGAGATGTCCGATGCCGAAGTCATCAAGGACATCACCATCCATCAGGTGTTCCTGCTTGAGGATCAGCTTCGGATGTTCAGCGCCGGGCATCCCCGCAGCGACATGCAGGATTGGCTCGCCCCCATCATCCGCTTCCACGCGGGGGACGCCTATTCGCAAAACAAAACGGAAGAACTGCTCGGCCTCGTCACAGGAACCTTTCTTGAACAGGTGAAACGCCCTATCCCTGAATACCGATAACACGCCCCAAGAGAGAGAGAGAGAGAGAGAGAGAGAGAGAGAGAGAGAGAAATTCACACCTTCAATGAGCATGACGCCATAACAAATGGCTCTGTCATAGCATATGGTTGTTTATCTCCACAGTATGGTGAAAATACAGCCTCTTTCGTTAGTTTTTTCTTTGCGGAATTCGTGATTAAAGTATTTTGTTACTTATTCCTTTGGAAATTCAAGAAAAAAAGTATCAACCATTTTCTATGACACAGCCTAACAAATTAAAATGCCAACTGAATTTCTTCAAAAGGCCCTGTCATGGCATGTGGCTGTTTCATATCCTCAGTACGGTGAAAATACGGCCTTTTTCTTCAATTTTCCCCTTGGCGGAATCCACGATTAAGGCATTTTGCCGGTTATTCCTTTGGAACCTCAAGGAAAAAAGCATCTGCCATTTTCTAAGTCGTGTCATCAACTAGATATAATCTATTGAAATTATTAAACCATTTTCAAGGCATAAAAGATTTTATTTAATAATTTCAAATAATTATATATCAAATAACGACACAACCTAGGACACAGCCTTTCAAAAAACATCAAAAAAGGGAATGCCTCACAAGCTCCATTCCCTTTCAGCCACCCATCCGGGGTAATGCACTGTGGAAAAGCCGCGCATCAGCGCCGCTTCCCATTCATGCCTTCGGTTTCGGGAAACCATCCACATACAACTGTCCCCCTTTCCCCCGAAGGGCGAACGGCCCGCACCCTCCACCCCATCGCCACCATAAAAAAACAGCCCGATCCATTTCCATTGGATCAGGCCGTTTTCTTCTTTCCCATACATGGCAACGGACGGACAAACGCCATCCAGTCCCCTCCACATCTTTTCCCCTCAATACCCCGGCAGGCCCAACAGACAAAGGGACTCCTGCCGTGCAGCCTCCCCACCAGTCGAAAGTCTTGGGAAAGGAGGGGGTGCGGGGGAGGAATAGCCCTTCTCCAGAAGGGTTTTCCTCCCCCGCCTATCCTCATCCTATCCTTGATCTTATTCCTCCACCGCACTTCCGCAGGCCACCCGCCAAGACCCTACGCGGCGCAGGCAAACGATATACTCCTGATTCCCCTTGGGCCCCTTGACGGCGGCGGGCACGACGCCGAGGCACTCAAGGCCGAGACGCTCCTGACAAAACAACAACACCTTGTCCACCGCCTGCTGCCGCAAGGCGGGATCACGCACCACGCCCTTGTCCGTCTGATGCGGCCCCAGCTCAAACTGCGGCTTGACCAGCGCCGCCACCAAGCCGCCCTCTTTGAGCCAACGCACGCAGGGAGGCAGGATCAGCGTCAGGGAAATGAAAGAGACATCAGCAACGATGATGTCCACCGGTTCGGGAATCAATGATTCGGGAGCCGTGCGCAAATTCGTCCCTTCCATGCTGATGACCCGCGGATCGCGGCGCATACGCTCATGGAGCTGCTCCTTGCCCACATCCACAGCGTACACCTTCGCCGCACCGTGCTGCAGCAGGCAGTCCGTAAACCCGCCCGTGGAAGCCCCGGCGTCCAGACAGACGAACCCGGCCACATCCAGCTTGAAATGTTCTATGGCGGTCAGCAGCTTATACGCGCCACGGCTGACGTACTTCTCAATGCCGACCAACACGAAGGCCGTATCCGGCGGATATTTGTGGCCGGGCTTATCCACTTTTTGCCGTACGCCGGAAACATCCTCCAGCGCCACCTTGCCCGCCATGATCAGGCGTTTCGCCATTTCACGGCTTTCCGCCAAACCTTGCGCAAAAACCAACTCATCCGCACGTTCCTTACCCTGCGCCATACTGCCCCCGCTTCCAAAAAATCGCCGCAATGCCGCGGCACCGCGCTAGAGTTAGCAAAATCCAGCCGCGATGCAACCCACAGCATTCGATCCGCACGGGATTCCCCCTTGAAAGACGCGGCGTCCTTTGTCATGCTGCCGTCGCACCCGTTCCCTTTCCCCGTACACGGCACGGCGGATGCAACGGATTTCAAAGGAACAGCTATGGACAAGCCAAACTATCGCGCCGCCATCTTTGATCTTGACGGGACATTACTGAACACGCTCGACGATCTTGCCAATGCCGCCAATGCCGCGCTGCATTCAGCCGGTTACCCGCAACATCCCGTTGCCGCGTATCGCCAGTTCGTCGGCAACGGCCTGCGTATGCTCGTCCGCCGCGCACTGCCCGAAGGGGAAGCGGATCGGCTTGGGCCTGCGGGGTTTGAAACACTGGTGGGGCGCACGGGCGACAACTATGCCCAAAACTGGGCCGCAGCAACGCGCCCCTACCCGCATATCCCCGAACTCTTGCAGGAACTCCAACGGCGCGGCATCCCCTTGGCCGTCGTGACGAACAAGCCGCACGAGTGGACGCTCCATATGCTCAAGCACTACTTTCCCAACGAACCTTTCCTGTTCATTCAGGGGGCTATGCCGAACCTGCCCCATAAGCCCGATCCCGCCGGGGCCCTCAATGCGGCCCGGCATCTTGGCGTTGCCCCACACGAAGCGGCCTTTGTCGGGGACAGCAATGTGGACATGCTGACGGCCCGCAATGCCGGAATGACTGCTGTCGGCGTCGACTGGGGGTTTCGAGGTGCTCAGGAGCTGAAAGAAAGCGGCGCGGATACGATCCTCTATGATCCGCTGGAGCTTCTTCCTCTTTTTGAAGGGTACGCATCCTAAACCTATCAGCGTATGCGCACATTGCGCAGACCGGAAGCCGGAGGGAAAACAGGCCCGCCTGTTGACTCCTCCCCATGATGCACGTATTCTCAATGCCCCACGCCCGGATGGCGGAACTGGCAGACGCAAGGGACTTAAAATCCCTCGGCCTTATGGCTGTACGAGTTCAATCCTCGTTCCGGGCACCAAAAAAATAAACAGGTTACAATAAAACCTAACACTGTTTACATCTAAGAATAAGCCCCCTCAGTTTGCAACTTTTAAATGCAAATTCGGGGGGCTTTTCTTTTGCCGTTTTCAGATGGTTACCTACGAAAGCTCAAAAAGGGGGACAAGGCGAAGCACCATGACGAGGGCGGCCTGAACCTCTTCCTTTCGCCAGCAGGCGGAAAGCTCTGGCACCATAAAAAACAAACGGAGACGACATGGATACGCCCCGTTTTCCCTTCAAAAGAAGCCCCTTCATGTTCACAGCTGCAATTGCGAATGCACGGAGGGTCTTCTTTTTCTCTCCCTCCTTCCCTCTGCCTCCATCCCCCTACAGCTCTTCCGGCATAACACAGTATATTGACGGAATATTTCTCCGTACGCTGTGGGCCGAAAGGCTTACTCCCCGCAGGAAGGACTCGCCGTACATCTGGAAGAACCCCGGAAGCCTATCGATCTCTGACGGCTGATCTGCTATCACTGGATTCTGGGGGAAACCTCCCGATATGATAGGGCCATCGAAATTGTTTTCTGTCTTTTTAAAAAGGAGGGGCATTATGCTTTCCATGTTCGGCTTTCTTGTGCTTGGCGGGGCCTTTGTGGGGCTCCTTTCCGGGCTTCTCGGCGTCGGCGGGGCGGTAATCATCATGCCCCTGCTCAACGTGTTTTTCGACCGCCTCGGTTTTTCCGTGGACATGACGCAGCACCTATCGCTCGGCACGTCCCTCGCCACCATCCTATTCACATCCCTTTCCAGCGTGCTGGCGCACAGGCGCTATGGTTCCGTGCGCGCCGACATCTGGAAAAAAATGGCCCCCGGCATCATTGCGGGCACGCTCGGCGGCGCGCTCCTCGCCCCACACCTTCCGGGGTTATTCCTGCGCGGCTTTTTCGCCTTCTTCATCATACTGGTCGGCGTCCATCTGCTCATCAATTCCACCCCCCAGCCAAAGACGGGGCGGCTTGAACGGGCCATGCTTCCGGTCAGCATACTCATTGGCCTGATTTCAAGCCTTGCGGGCATCGCCGGAACCATGCTCTGCGTGATCTTCCTTGCCTGGGCCGCGATCGATTGGGCCGACGCCGTAGGCACGTCCGCCGCCCTGAGCTTGCCCATCACCCTAACCGGAACCCTCGGATATGCCATCTCAGGGTGGAGTGTCCCGGATCTCCCTCCCTACTCCGTAGGTTTCGTGTACCTTCCCGGCATGTTCTGCCTGCTGGTTTCCAGCATGCTCATGGCCGTCGTGGGCGCACGGCTGGCCCACTCGCCACGATTGCCGATGCAGGCCTTGCGCCGTTGTTTCGCATTCGGCACTATCCTCCTCGGCCTTTCGATATTCCGCTCCGTCCTCTTCAGATAATCCCGGCATACCCTAGGCCGTGTTTTTAATCAGATATAATCTACTGAAATTATTTAATCATTTTCAAATTACAAAATACTGTTTTTAATAGGCTCTGTTATAGTTTGTGGTTGTTTCATCTCCACAGTGCTATGAAAATACAGCCCTTTTCTCCGGTTTTCCTTTTGGCGGAATACAGGGCTAAGGCATTTTGTCGGTTATCCCTGTGGAACTTCAAGGAGAAAAGCATCAACCATTTTCTATAACACAGCCTTTTAATAACTTAAAACAGTTACATAAAAAATAACAACATAACCTAAAAGGAACACAGCGCGGGCGCATCCCGACCGCGTTCCCCTCGCTGCCTCCCGGCAAAAGAACGCAAAAAATCCCGGCAGGAAAACCTGTCGGGATATTCTTTTTTGCTGGTGGGCCATCGGTGACTTGAACACCGAACCAACTGATTAAGAGTCAGCTGCTCTACCAATTGAGCTAATGACCCAAGGGTATTTTGTCCGCGCTCATCGCGCGAAAACGGATGTATCGAAAACGGAGGGCCATGTCAACACATTCTTCGCACTTTTTGGATTTTTTCCTCAATAAAAAGAAAGAACCTGTTTTTTCAACTAGTAAGGAGACAACATCTTTCCTCTCTGCTTCCCGCCGCTTCCCATACTCCCCATCAGCCGACGCAGGAGAACGCGGCATCACACAATGGGGCTCCTACAGGTTTTCCGCATCAAAAACGCCATACATTTTACCAGCATCATCCGGCTTGCTGTTGAATATGCAAAACAATATGCCTTAATTTGACAAGGCTCTATCATAGTACATGATTGCTTTGTTTTAGTAATATATTGAAATACATACTTTTTATCTAATCTTTCCGTTGATGGGATCTGTGATTGGGGGATTTTATTGGTTATTTCTTTGGAATTTTAAGGAAATAAAGCATCAACCGTTTTCTATGGCACAGCCTTTGACAAAAAGTCACCGGAATCCTAAAATGAAAATAAGCATCAGGTTATTTTTCTATTCAAAAAATGATGTGTCATTTGATATATGATTGAAAAGGAATATATATGGATTTTACAAATACGCCGACATTGGAAACGGAGAGGCTTCTCTTACGGAGATTCACTGAAAATGATTTATATGCCTTGTTTGCAATACACAGCGATAAAGAAGTAAACACGTATTTGCCCTGGTTTCCATTACAATCCATAGAGGAAGCAAACCTTTTCCTTAAAGAAAGGTACTTGGACACCTACAGCCAACCTTACGGTTACAGGTATGCGATTTGTTTAAAAACCGACAACCTTCCAATTGGCTATGTCAATATAGATGCCAATGAACCCCATGACCTTGGCTATGGGCTGCTCAAAGCCTTTTGGCGCAACGGCATTGTTACTGAAGCGGCCAATGCCGTCATCCATCAAGCCAAGAAAGATGGCATTCCTTACATTACGGCCACGCATGACATCAAGAATCCCCGCAGCGGAAATGTTATGAAACGTCTGGGGATGCTCTATCAATATTCGTATAAGGAACAATGGCAACCTAAAGACATACTGACCACGTTCCGTATGTACCAGATGAACCTTGATGGGCAAAACGAACGGGTATATAAAGGTTATTTGGAGCAATCACTCAATCAATCCGGCTAAAACCTGCCCTCTGCCGCTCCTGAGATGCCCCTTACCAGTGGGATGGGGTAGGCCCTTTCCCAACAGGAACCCACAAAATGACAACCACCCTTTACGGGTGGCTTATTGTTTTAGCCGCTGCACGCCCTCAACAGGCTAACGACATAAAAAAGGACTTTCGATTCCTCGAAAGTCCTTAATTTGTTTTGCTGGTGGGCCATCGGTGACTTGAACACCGAACCAACTGATTAAGAGTCAGCTGCTCTACCAATTGAGCTAATGACCCGTGCCTCGCGGCGTGAAAAGAGGTTTAGTCCAAATAAGGGGCAAGTGTCAATACCCTTTTTGCAAAAGGGAAGAAAAAACGCTACCGTCCACCCCATGAAAATGAAAAACACACTCCATATATGGCTTATACTCTGCCTTGCCGCAGGTTTCCTGCTGTATGCTGCGGCTCTTACCAATGCGGAATCACTTCCTTTTTCATTGGATACGGAATATGCCGAGCTGGACGGGCATCCGGCGGCCGTGCTCTGGGTGACGCCGCAAAAAGGCTACCACACCTACTCCCACTACGCGGACGCCCCCATTCCCACCAGCTTGAACGTCCTCGACGTACAGGGACAACCCGCCGCAGCCGCAACCCTCTACCCGCAGGGGCAGCTTACGCCCGACACCTTCGAGCCTACAAAGCAGATCCTCGCTTATACCTCCCGGTTCCCGATCTTCATCCGTTTCGATGCCCCCGTACCCGGCCCCCTCTCCGCCGAGCTTTCCATGCTCCTCTGCTCGGACAAAAACTGCGTCTCCGTGCAGCAAACGGTTTCCCTCACGTTCCCCCAAACGCTGCCTCCGCCGAGCCCCGCCGCTCTGGAGGCGTATGGGCAGCTCGGCAAAACCGTTTTCCCCACCCTTTCCGAGCCCGTGCCTCCGCAGGCCCACCCACAGCAATCCGTCACCCCGCTGACGCCGCTTTCCGGGCCGTCCGCCCGGCTTGCCCCCGGAAGCCCCGCTGAGCCTGAAGAATGGCGGTTTATGCCGCGCTTCTCGCAGGAATCCCTGGAGCCCACAGCCCTCGGCACGGCCCTGCTCCTCGGATTGCTGGCGGGCCTTATCCTCAATGTCATGCCCTGCGTGCTGCCCGTGCTGACCATGAAGGTTTCCGCCCTGCTGAGCGCATCGGGCCATGAAACAGAAAGCCGACGCCTCGCCCATTTCCGCAGGCACAACGTACTGTTCGCCGCCGGGATCCTGACGTGGTTCCTCGTGCTGGCCTTTTGCGTCGGCGCGCTCGGATTGGCGTGGGGCGGCCTGTTCCAGAACACCCACCTCGTGTATGGGCTGCTGATCCTCGTCTTTTTGCTGTCCCTCTCCCTGTTCGACGTGTTCACGCTGCCCGTGCTCGATTTCAAGGTCGGCGCGTCACGCAGCCCCAAAATGCAAGCCTACCTCACCGGCCTCGTCGCCACCCTGCTGGCCACCCCATGCAGCGGCCCCCTGCTCGGCGGCGTGCTCGGCTGGGCGGCACTCCAGCCCCTGCCCGTAATCGCCGCCGTATTCACCGCAACCGGGATCGGCATGGCCCTGCCCTACCTCGTCCTTGCGGTTTGGCCCGGCGCGGCCCGCATCCTCCCCAAACCCGGCGCATGGACGGGGATCATGGAACGGCTGGTCGGTTTCTTCCTCATGGGCACGGCCATCTATCTGCTGTCCATTCTCCCCGAATCGCAACGGCTCCCCGCGCTCGTCACCCTGCTCGTCTGCGCGCTGGCGGCGTGGATCTGGGGGCACTGGGGCGGATTGCGGGCCTCTGGGCTGCAAAAGCTCTTTACGGGCGCGCTCGCGCTCCTTATGGTAGGCGGCTCCATCTGGTGGAGCGTGCGGCCCGCGCCCGAACCCGCGCCGTGGGAAGCGTTCCAAGCGGACACGTTCCGCTCGCTGCTGAAAAAAGAACCGTTGCTGGTCGAATTCACGGCGGATTGGTGCCCCTCCTGCAAATTCCTTGAGCAGACCGTGCTGACGCCCAAACGCCTGCACGCCATCGCGGAACGCTACGGGCTGCGCCTCATCAAGGTGGATTTGACCCGCCCCGACCCGAAAGCGCAGGCGCTGCTCCGCGCCATCGGCAGCGTCAGCATCCCGGTCACGGCCATTTTCCCCAAGGGCCTCCTCTCAAACAGCCCCATCGTGCTCAGGGATCTGTACACGGCGGGCCAGCTTGAGGACGCCCTTTCCACCCTGTCTCCCCGGAAGTGAATATGCTTGTGCAAGCTTCGCAGGATGCCCTGCGGCATCTGGAAATCATTATGGTGGGAACCAAGTTCCCGGAAAACATCGGCATGGCGGCCCGCGCCTGCGCCAACACGGGCTGCGGGCGCCTGACGCTCGTCAGCCCCGTATGGTGGGATAAGGAAAAAGCCCGGCCTCTGGCCACAGCCAAGGGCGAGCCCCTGCTCGACGCCATTGAGGTCAAACCGGCGCTCGGCGAGGCGCTCGCCCCCAACGTCCTGACCTTCGGCACCACGGCCCGCACGGGCGGATGGCGGCGCGGCCTGCTGACGCCGGAACAGGCCGCCGGTGAAATCGCGCCCCTGCTCCATGAAGGCAGCCGGGTCGCCATCGTGTTCGGCTGTGAGGATCGCGGCCTGAGCAATGCCGACATCGAACAATGCCAGCGCCTCGTGACCATCCCCACCGCTGGGGAGGCTTCTTCGCTCAATCTGGCGCAGGCCATCCTCATCCTTACCTACGAATGCATGAAGGCCGTCAGCCGCGTAGACCCGCAACCGCCGCTCGGAAACGATCCCGGCCAGCAGTCGCGCCGCATCACGCACGAGGAACAGGCCCTGCTCTACGCCCGGCTCAAGGAAACGCTCCTCGCCATAGATTATCTCAAAAACGACAATCCCGACTATTTCCTGATGCCCCTGCGCCGCTTCCTCGGCAAGTCCGGCCTGAGACGGCACGAAATGGATATGCTCATGGGCATCTGCCGCCAGGTGGACAATCTGCGGAAGGCAAGCGGGAAAGGATGAACGGCAACGCCTCCGGCGGCAGGGTGCTCCCCCTCCCGCCGGAAGCAGTCCCGATTTTAAGCATGGCGTCGGCGGCGTTCAGAGTATTCCCCGCGTCCTTCGGGGCAGTCTTTCCGGAAGGCCCTCGCCGCCGTGCACGGCGGGTATTCCCCGTGTCCTCCGAGGGCAATCCCCCAGAGGCGGGGATGAAGCCGGAACACAGCGGTATTCTTATACCGGGAGTGGTCAACTCCCACACCCGGAGCGTGGATTGCCAGTTGGCATTCTCCGTGTCCGCCGGGAGTAGTCTCCGGGGACTGCCCGACAAGCTCGCCGGAGTATTCCCCGTACCCGAAGGGGGAGTCTTACTGCTGGGCCAGTTCAGTGAACTTGTTGTAGGTATTCCTCGTACCCGCAGGGGGAGTCAGGTGCACTTCAGGGCATGGCGGCATTGAAAGAGTATTCCCTGTACCCACCGGGGTAACCGCAGTTCCGCGCCCGGCTCCACGGTCACATACGGGTACTTCCCGTACCCGCAGGAGGCAATCCCCTTACGGCCTCATCCCAAAATTCCATGTTGGTACTTCCCATACCTGCAAGGGGCAACCTCAAGCAAGCCAAGGCGAAGAACGCACGAAAAGCATTCCCCACGCCCGCCGGGGCAGTCCGTCCCTGACGTTCCGTTCACCCTTTCCAAATAGCGCTCCCCTCGTCGGCCGGGGCAGCCGGGCGCGGCAAACTCCCACGCTGTACGAATGCGCGCCTTACGGGTATAACCGCCTCTCACCCCTCTACAGCATCAAGGAGTCGCCATGCGTCCATCATCCGTATCCCCGTATGATCTTCAGGACTGGGCCAAACGCGCCGGTTTCGAGCTTGCCGAAGAGACGTTGCACCCGCTCGCCGGATATATTGGCCTGCTCATGCAGTGGAACAAGGTCATGAACCTCGTCGGCACCCGGACGGCTGAGGACACCTTTTTCACGCTGGTTGTCGACAGCCTGCATCTTGGGCGCTTTCTGCGCGAAGATGTGAAATGCAGCGCCGCACCATGCTGCTGGGATCTGGGATCGGGAGCCGGGCTCCCCGGAATCCCCCTGCGCATGATCTGGCAGAAAGGCGATTACTGGATGGTCGAAGCCCGTGAAAAACGCGCCTTGTTCCTGTCCACAGTCCTCGCCCAATACCCCCTGCCCGGAACCCATGTCTTCCGGGGCCGGGCCGAAGCGTTTATGGCCGGGCCTCCCGCGCGGACAGCGGATCTTGTCGTCAGCCGGGCGTTTATGCCGTGGCCCGGCGTTCTGGAACTCGTCAAAGGCAGCCTGAACCCCAACGGCGTGGCCGTGCTGCTTTTGCGTGACCGCCTCCAAGAATCTCCAGACTGGGAACAGGCCGCAAAAAAATGGCGTATTGCCGGGCAGTATGCCTACACAGCGTCCCGCACGCAACGGTATCTGTATGCCCTGACCGCTCACGGCGCGCTATAGTTCACAAAACAAGACCGCCTGAAAAGGCCTTATCAGCCCATTGATTTTTTTGGCAATCGCCCAAAAGCCCTTTTAATGGGCTTTTTTTATTGGCTCTGTCCTATAAAGATACGTTTATTTCATCTCCGTAGGACAGTGAGAATACAGCTTTTTTCAGTTTTCCCTTTGGCGGAATCCACGGCTAAGGCATATTGCCGGTTATTCCTTTGCAACTTCAAGGAAAAAAGCATCATCCATTTTCTAGGACGTGTCGCCAATTAGATATGATCTATTGAAATTATTTAACTATCTTTCAAGCCACAAAAAGATTATTTTCAATAATTTCAAATAATTATATGCAATATAACGACATAACCTAAAACACAGCCTGTTTATTTGGCTCTGTCACATAGCATAGCGTTGCTTATTTTTGTAATATACTTAAAATATAAACTTTTTCCAAGTTTTCTCGCTGATGGACTCCATGATTGAGGCATTTTATTCGTTATTCCTTTGGAATTGCAAGAAATAAAGTATCAACCGTTTTCCCTGCACAGCCTTTTTATTTAAGCAGTGATTTTAGCCGGATAACCAACTTGGCTATGCTTACTCCCTTTTTATTGAAGAAAAAGGGGCACGAAAGGCTCCAAAAAAAATCTAATGGCCTTGTCTTCCAATGAGAATCAGGTATAGCTAAGAACAGGTGGTGTTGTTTGAACACGCAACCAAAGGAGAACCCTTATGTCCACCAATCTTATTTCTGCCGTCCATGATATCGTTTTGGAAAGCGGCCTTGGTGCCAAAAACATTGCCGCCGCCGTGGGCAAACCGTATTCCACCCTGCTGCGTGAAGTGAACCCCTTCGACGACGGCGCGAAACTCGGCGCGGAAACCCTCGTCGACATCATGCGAGTCACTGGCAATATCCAACCGCTTGAGCATATAGCCGAACAGTTCGGCTATGAGCTCAAGCGGACCCACTAACCACCTCCCTATACAATGCCTCCTCAAGCCCAAAGAACCGTCATGAAACACACCACCCTATTGCCCCGCCTGTCGGGGCTTTTTCATATCCTCCCCTTCCAATAAAAAAATCCTCGGCAACACGAGGATTTTTTTATTGATACACGCAAGGATGGAACGCCCATACAGTTTTCCCATATGGCACCTAACGGAACCGCCCCCTTTCGTCCATGCGCCCATACATCCAGCAGTAGAAAAAGGCTGTGTCACAGGAAATGGTTGATGCTTTCTTGCAAGGCTCTGTCATAGTATATGGTTGCTTCATCTCCACAACACGGTGAAAATGCAGACTTTTTCTTAAGATTTTCCCTTTAGCGGAATCCATAGCCAAGGCATTTTGCCGGTTATTCCTTTGGAACTTCAAGGAAAAAAGCATCAACCATTTTCTAGGACACAGCCTCTTGAAATTTCAAAGGAATAACCAAGAGAATGCCTCAGCAGAATCCGCCAATAGAAAAATTGAAAAATCTGTATTTTCAACATACTGCGAAGATGAAACAACCACACTCTATGGCAGGGCCTAAAAAAGATGAAGCACGGCGCCTCGCCTTTTCCGCCCCCTCAATGCGGCAAATGCCGCGTCTGCCGCCAGCTTTCAACCGTATACAGCAACAAGGCCAACCAAATGAAGACGAACGTCACCAACGTGGTCGGATTCAAAGTTTCCTTAAACAGAAATATGCCGAGGAAGAACGTGCAGGTTGGGGAAATGTATTGCAGCAGGCCAAGCGTCATCAAACGCATATGCCGGGCGGCATAGGCGAACATGACCAACGGCAAGGATGTGACCGGCCCGGCAAGAAACAACAAAAAGCTCTCCCGAACCGTCGGGCTGCAAAGAAAACCCTCCCCATTCCAGTAGAGATGCAGAATCCAGCCGAGCGAAAAGGGTATCAACACGATTGTCTCAATGAACAAACCGGGAAGCGCCTCAACGGAAACCGTTTTTCGGATAAAGCCATACAGTGCAAAAGTGAAAGCCAGCGACAGGGCCAGCCACGGAAACTGATTGTGGCCCAAAAAACTCAGCAGGACGCCGGTACAGGCCAACAAAATGGCTATCCCCTGAAGCCGCGACGGCCGTTCACGCAAAAAAAGGAAGCCGAACAGCACGTTCATAAGGGGATTGGTGTAATATCCGAGGCTCGTTTCAAGGATCTGCCCGGTACTGATGGCCCATATGTACAGGAACCAGTTCAAACCCACCACGCAGGAACTGGCGAACATGGTCAGGGCCACGCGGCGGTTGCGGAAAGCACTGACGACCTCCGCCCAGCGCCCTGCCAGTAAAACGACGGGAAGCAAGGTCACAAACGAAAAAACGATGCGGTAACACAGGATTTCAAACGGAGCCACGGCATCCAGCATATGCCAGAAAACGACCAGAAAGCCCCAAATGAGAAAGGCGCAAAAACCCGCCAACAGACCGAGCGAATCGCTCTTTACGGACGGAACGGCAAACAACGGCATACTCCACCTTCACAAAGACAGCCACCCTGCGCAAAACAGGATGGCTGTCCACAATACGGCAAAAACGTCCGAGCCTAGCGATTGAACGAACGGGCGAACAGATCCGAAATGGCTTTGCGTCCGTTGGCTTCCATGAACCGGGTCCCCGTGGCGGTGAAATGCGTATGTTCAATGACGGGCTCTTCCACCTTGACCCAAGCGTCGTTCAGCCAGCGATACCAGCCGTCTTGATCCTGATCGAACACAAGGAGGGGCTTGTTGCAGATCTTGGCGAATTCGGCACCCCAGCCCGTACCGCCCTTGACGGTCTGGTCAGGCTGAATATTGCCCACGACCACGACTTCCTGACCGCTGCTGACCTGCCAGCAAATGGACTGAAGAACCTTGCGGAACAGGGGGGCCTTCGTAAATTCCCGCCCCATGAGGCGGGAAACATACGTCAAGCTCACATCTTTCAGGGCCAATTCTTCGGAAGTGAGGACGCGTACGCCGCGCTTCCGTTCGATCTGATGCCCATCAAAGCTGTAATTCACTTCTTCAATGCCCCAAGCCTCGGCCTGCGCGCCGAAAAACTGCTCGGTTCCGGCGGCCCCGCCGCTGAAAAGAACACACTGTTTCGGATCCAGCATGGATGCTCCTTGGTTGTTCGTCATGCCGACGCACGACGGATTATACGATGCCGCAATACGGCGTTCCTGAAAAGCTAACGGGTCACACGCGCCGAGCCGTCACTGCCGCGCAACACACGGACGCGTTCCCCCGGGGAAAACTGCTGATCGGCGGCCTGAACAATGGACAGTTGCTGCCCGTTTTCCAGTTCAACCGTAATTTCAAGGCCATTCTGCTTGGTCAGCGCCTTCTCGCCGGCATAGCCGCCAGCCGCGCCGAGGGCTGCTCCAGCGATAGTCGCCAGCGTCTTCCCGCGTCCACCACCAACCATATTGCCGAGCACGCCGCCGACGACGCCTCCGCCCACTGTCCCAAGGACGGCGGGCCGATCTTCCTCAAGCGTAACAGGCTGCACGGAAACCACCGTGCCGTACTGTACCGTTTGAGCGCTGCGCACCTGACTGCCGGAATAGGTATTGCCGCTGTAGTTGGTGCAGCCCGCCGAAAGCATGGCGAGCGCAAGCATACATACGGCTACATGTTTGATTTTCAGCATAAGAAACCTCCAATCGAAAGTCAGGATGAGAACCCTGCACTTTTCAAACTCCTAGCATAATGAGGGCGCAGGGGCAATTCCCTGATATGAGGTTTCCCCGCCATCGGCACCGGCAACTTTCCAGCTCCACGGACAACTCCCTGATGTATGGCCCCCCCCCATGAGATGGAGTGAGAATATAGGGGATGGAAGGCTCCCTTCTTGAATAGCTTCCATCCCCTTTTGCATCCCATTATGCCCTCCAATCATTTACCTTTGTACACATGGTTAAAAAACGCCTCTGAGGACCGCATCTTTGCTTTTGCAGCGCTTCCTAGAGGCTGTGCAGCAGCAAACGATTGAGTTTTTTGGCCTTGTAAGAATATCTGGTTATTTTATCTCTGCAATACAACACTACAATTATAGAGTTTTTATCCAATTTTCTGCCGATGGACACTATGGTTGGGGGATTTTGGGTTATTCCATTGGATTTCAAAAAAGCATCAACCGTCCTATGGCACGGCTTCATGTTGAAGTTCCAAGTGACAGCCAATAACAGCCCGCGATCGTAGGGTCTGGCAAGCGGGAAAAGCAGAAAAAAACGGTATGCCTGTCATGCGTTAAGGAAGGATATCACGCCCCACGACAGGGGCTTCTTACAGGCATTGCATGGAACTGGCGGAATACGGAGAGGGAGAGAGGGAAGGTTACGGGAAGGAGGCTGGGGCCGTTAGAAGGAGAGAGAGAGAGAGAGAGAGAGAGAGAGAGAGAGAGAGAAGGCTCTAAAGGCGTAGAGGGAAGAACTCCGGGTGGGAGCTGGAAAAAAGCGGGAGGGAAGCCTGGGAGGAGGGAGGGCGAGGCTGAGGAGAAAAACGGGGGAAGGGGGAGGATTGCCTGATTGGGGATTGCGGAGGGGATACAGGAGTGCCTGCAAGACAAAAAAACAACGGGCCATCTCCGTAAGACGGCCCGTTGGAAATAAAGTCTTGGCGTTGTTCTACTTTCCCACGTAAGAATGCGCAGTATCATCGACGATGGAGAGCTTAACTGCCGAGTTCGGAA
>NZ_DBMAFI010000063.1:0-17838 GCF_057864385.1 Bilophila sp.
GGCATGATTTTACCGTCCTGGGTTCGGAACAGCAGGCTTCCTTCCCGCCACGGCGACGCCGGACGCAGCGGCAACATGCCAAGAGCGTCCTGCAAGGGCGCGGCGGTGACGGGAGCCGGACTTACGGGCATCATGGCGGGAAGCGTCGCGGTAAAACCGAGAAGCGGGTCGCCTGTGGCTTCGGAAATATCCGCCGTTCCCCATCCCTGAACGGTTTTGGAAAGTTCCGCGACGCGCCGCCGAAGCAGCAGATGGGCTTCCTGCTCAGAATCCGTCACGCTGGCCCAGGTGCAGAAGCAGATGCGGAACCGGATGCAGCATATACCTTCAAGGTCCAGCTCTTTCAGGGCATCGACGGCCTTATTGAACTTTTTGTTGTCCGAAGAGCTGAAGGCCAGAATGGCCGCAAGCAGGGGCCGGAGGCCCATGTTCAGGCCGCCGTCTTCCAGCAGGAAGGAAATGCGGTACGGCAGTCGTTCATCACGCCTGGCAAGTACCCTGAAAAGTTCCTGAAACGGTTTCGGCGTCTGGGGCATGAGCGTCATGATGAGAGGCCCGAATATTCTGTCGCCGATGCGTATGGCGTTGCGGGAAATCAGTTCTCCCTCACGGGGCCAGAGCTGTGTCTTGAAATCCGGGTACAGCATGTTATGCAGCCTGTCCGCCCTGTTTGTGTCGGGGTCGGGCAGACGCAGCGGCAAGGGATCGCCGGGTATGAGAGGCCGCCAGTCCCGACCGGTCATTTCCGGGGAAATGCACAAGCGGATGTCACGCAGAGCCTCATGGGCCGAAAGGGGATGCACCAGCAGGTCAACCTGACGGAAAGCGTCCATCACGCCGGTCAGAAAACCGTTATGGGCGTCATGCAGCGCGGCTACGGCACGGGATACCTGCTGACATCCCGGAATCGTCGGCACCTTGGACATGGCGGCATTGCGTTCCTTCAGGGCTGTTTTCCGCAGGGAATCCGGCAGAACGGCGGGCCTTGTCCAAAGAACAAGCCAGCAGGTTTCCAGAGCGCAGTAGCGTTGCAGCGTGGCTCCCCAGTCATCCAGCAGCGGGCCGATATGAAGGCCCAAATTCTGTGCCGTCAGCCGGGAAGGACGAAGAAGTTCGGTAATTCGCGAAGCGCTGCTTTCCGGGTCGTACTCAAAGACGACCTGAAGCAGGTGTCCCGGCTTGGAAAAGGAAGACTGGAATTTTTCCGTCAGACCGGAAACAATGCTCCCGTATTCTTCTACGCCCACATGCTTCAGGGAACCTTCAAGACGCAGAAGGCTCACGAGACTTCCGTCGTCCGCCACCAGAACGTCGTCATCAACCGTTTCCAGTCGGCAGTAACCGTACACCGGTCCGGCGAAGACTTCAGAGATGGCGCGTATGCCGCAGTCTATGCCATTGACAAGTTTATCCAGCATCAGGATTCCCTCTTCAGAACGACCTGTTGAATCACCACCCCGCGCGGGGTGGTGGCCGTGGAGGCACGGCAGACAAGAACAGTGGCGATAAGACGCTGGGTGCTTTCCACCCCCTGGCTTGATTCGTAGGAAACGATCAGGGGAAACTCGATGCGCCATGTGGCCTTCCCGCTGACCAGCCCGGAGGCGATGATGACCGGGGCACCGGTGGCAACGGATGAGGCGGAAAGCCGTTTTTCCTGAATCATGTTCAGAATCCCGGAACTTTCCAGAGAGGAAAGGAAGGATTTGAACGTGTCGTCGTCGAAATTCGGTCTGACGGCTTCCAGCTTTTCGCGCCACTCCAGAAAGTTGAGCGACATGGCCCCGGTAATCGTGTCCGACACCCACGTCAGCAGCCCGCTCTGGGTAAGCAGCGGCTGGTCGAGAGGAACCAGAGGCGCGAGGCGCAAATCAGGCGTGGCGGCGAAATATCGGGGTTTCGGCTGATTCAGCAGAAGCAGCGCAATGACGGCCAGGCTGACCATCAGCGCCAGGCTCAGTCCCAGCGCCAGTTTCATGGCGCGATGAAACTGAGTTCTGTACCAGCCGAGACCTCCGATAACGGCAGACGCGTCCGGGGCCGGAGACGAGGCATGAGGTTCCATGCTCAGAGCCTGCCCCGGAGCTTCCGGCAGGGAAGATGTTTCCTTTTTTTTGAACATGCTCATGCCTCGTCTCCTTTGAGGTTACAGGCCGAGATCACTCATGCCGGAGGTCTGATCGGCTCCGAAAAGCGTGGCCGAGCCGGAACCGAGGGTTTCTCCCAGACCCAGCAGCACGGCCCCGACCAGAATCTTGATGAGTCCGCCGGGATAGGTCGATTCGCCCTGGCGTTTGGTGGCCTTGTACATGTCAATAAATTTTGAACTACAACTTATTGATATATTTTGTATAAAAATAAATTTGCAAAAAAATACCCCGGCAGTTACCCTAAAAAAGTCGGGATATTACCGGGTGTCATTGGATGTGGCTGGATGATTGGCCGAAATTGTCGTTATTAACGCTGTTATATGATTATAATAGAGGTAAAAATGCGGCAAAGAATAAGCTTATCACTGTTCATTGGTATCTTTTTATGTATTACTGGCTGTTCTCCCCAATTTAGTGTTCTTGTTGATGGAAGAACATCGCAAGAGTATGAACAAAATAAAAGTGCAAATGATAGTTATAAAATAATATTTGATAACGAAAGAGATAAAAATGATTTTGATTATAAATTTGTTTATGACAGTGTAGTAAATACATTTAGGAAGAGTAATTATCGTATAGTTGATAATATATATGATGCTGATTATGTTGTATTTGTAAATTTTGAAGTGAAAGGACGTACAGCAACCATAAATCATTCTACACCAATAACTGGGCAGGTTGGTGTTAATACTCACACGACATATACATATGGCCCATATGGGATGACACCACATACATATACCACACCAAAATATGGAACTATCGGCTATGATAATTATCAAACAACAGAAATATATTATACACATTTATTATCTGTAGCGGCATATACATTTTCAAAGACAGATATGGAACTTGCTAAAAAGGTATGGCAAATTATATCAGTGACTTCTGATGAAGCAAATGACTTCAGAGCAAACTTGCCCGCTTTACTATTAGTTTTAGAAAAACATATGGCCACAGATACACATGGAAGTGTAAATGTTGAATTATATGAAAAGCAAGGGGAATTAGTTGAAAGAAAGGAGATGCTCAAGGCGAATTAACTTTGGATTTATTGAGAGTTTTGATAATTATGTTATCCTTGCAAGGAGTAATTTATCGCATTCTCAATATCTTATTAATTTTAGATTGCTCATTATTTTCTTTTTTAGCGGCTTCAGTAGTATATTTTTGAATCTGTTCCTGCGTGGGCTGAATATTTGCAATATCAATATCTCCCGCTGTACCAAAGGCATACCAGCCCACCCTGCGGCTATAGTCTATCTGTTCATCCCGATTCTGTCCGTGGGGGCGGGCGGGGGTGTGTCTGTACAATTCGTTGACAACTTCCTGCACGGTGTATCCGGCACAGCGCATATACAGGGCAATGGCCGCATCCAGCCGTGATTCATCCATCTTTTCAGGAAATCGTTTTTTCACCACTTCCCGGTAGGCGGCATAGGGCGAGGACAAAGTTCCGACCTTGGGAAACTCACGTTTCCTGACCTCCACGCCGGGAGCGATCCGTTTGCGGAAACGCCAGAGGTTGGCGAGATACGGATTGCGTTTACCCAGCCAGTGCTTGAAGCGCGGAAGCCGTTGCGCTTGTTCCGGTTGAAACGGTTTGTCCCGGAGAGCCGTTTTTTCTTCCCGTTCCTGCTCTTTCAGAAAATGCCGGGCGATATTCAGCAGGGAAAGCCCGTGCGCGGCAAGATGGGCTGTGGCAGCTTCGCGGCGTTCCCGTTGCCGCCGCTCCAGTTCGTGCCGTTCTTCCTCCCGTTTCTTTCCGGCGAGGCGTCTTACTTCGGCCCGCTTTTGCCGCTCCTTCTGATACTCCAGCCACTCCTCCCGGCAAACGTGGCTGACCGGCTCCGGGGCGGGCTTGCTGAATGTCCGTTCGGAATAGTAGCCGGGCTTGAAGTCTCCGAGCCTTTTACACAGCTTGGACATACTGAAATTTCTGTCTACGCTGGATGCCTTGACCGCCGTATCTCCCACGAAAATCACCGCACCGGAACCTTTGCGCACGAAACGCAAACCAACCGAATCCAGTCCGGCGTGAAGCTCTTCCCAGCATGAGGCGTTCTGAATGACGGCGTGGCCGCGCTCCTGCGCTATCCGCTGTGCGGATTTCTCGCCCGTGGCGTTTTCAAAGTCTTCCGCTTTCGGCTTGGGCTTTACCTGTGCCCGATGCCGGAGATTTTTGATCACATATCCCTGCTCATTGACGCGGTAGCGGGCGTTCTCCTGCGGCGCCCACCCCTGTTTGTGTTCGATTTCGGCAATGATTTTATGCGCCGCGTCGATGTCGAATCCCCTGTGCGGCTGAATGACCTTTTCCGTATAGGGATGCGTCCGGTTCACGGCGATATGGAGGTGATAATTGCCCGTGTTCTTATGCAGGGCATAGAGCGTCTGGTGTTCGGCAAGCCCCATTCCCCGGAGAAAGAGATTGACCGCTTCGTCCACCTGTTCACGGGTGGGCTGCTCGTTTTCCTGCCATGACAGAATCCAGTGCGTGACCGGCATCCTGCTCTGGATGGATTCCTCGGCAAGAGAAATCATTTCCCTTTTTTGGGCGGCAACAGTCGTGGTCAGAAAGTTTCTGCTTCCAGCATAGGCGAGTTTGTCCTTGCCCCTGTCGTCATGTTCGGCAAGGATATAGTCCACCAGACCGCTAATCATGACGGCCTTGGATTTTTTGAAGCTGGTACGCTTGAGCTTTTTGATAATCATCGTCTTTCGCTCAGAGCTTCGATAGCTCGCCGGATTGCCCGCAATGTGGCGTCCAGTTCCGAAAGAGTGCCAGTATTTCCTGTTCGTTTCACGACATCAAAATGATGCTTGAGCAATCCCCCAAGCCGTCGCAGTTCCCGGATGGTCTGGTCGTCCGTTTTGGCGATGATAGGCCTGCCGCCGAAGAACAGTCGCCGCATATACTCGGAAACGGAGGTTCCGGCCGTCACGGCTTGCAGGGCTATTCTCTCGTCTTCCTCGGCGGTAAGCCTGAGCGTCCGCCGCTTCTGAAATCTGGTTGTCGCCTTCCGTTTTTCCATCTGTCTTTCCTGCCTCTTGAGAGCGTGAGAAGCGAAGCGCCGAACGCTTTTTGGGAGTCCAGAGGCGAAGCCTTTGGCAGGATGTTAGCTGGCGTCAGACAGCTACCATCCTGTAAAGAAGAACTCCCCACGGTCTTTGGGACTGCCTTTCATCGTTTCGTGGGAAGCATTGCCCGTGCCGTGCTTCCACTTTTAGCGCAAGCATAGATGAAAAATTACATTGAAGGCTAGATAAAAAAGTAAAAAGACTGCATTGTTTTTCTCTGAACACTGAGTTCAAAAAGAAAATCAGGCTATGAAAATGAATATGATAAAAAAATGATTGTCCATATTTGTCTGACATGTATTACTGTAATATTCTACAGAGTATTACCGTCCATGAAGCTTGGTTGTAAATAACGTCTTCACTATGGTAAGCGGGAAAAAAAGTGACAAGGCAGGTAATGCTTATGGCAACGGCTCGACGATATACAATGGAACAGATAGAGGCCGCCCGGAAAAAACTCCGAAGCCTCCCGGTGAAAGAGGCTGGAAAGACACGCGGAGAAGTTGCGGAATTTCTGGTCAATGACATCAAAAGGGCCATGCGGCAGGGGTATACGTTGCGGGATATACGGGGCTTGCTCGCGGAAAACGGGGTATCGGTTCCGCTCACTAAGTTGAAGGCTCTGTTTGACAAGGCTTCCGGCTTGGAGCCGGTAAAGGAACAGGGTGGAGCCGAAGAGGACACACCCCGCCCGATGAGGGCAACAGCAGCGGGGAATGGAGAAGCCCAGGCGGGATATGATACAAAAAGAAGCGGCGCGATCAAGGTTCATGCCCTGGTCGCGCCGCCTTTTGGGAATGGGTCGGATGGTGTATTCATGTTATTTCCGTGCCTCGGTTTTTTCCTCCTGAACAGATTGCAGGGAAAGCTGTTTGATGAGAGCGGCGATGTCGGAAGAACGCCATACCGAAGTGCGCGGCCCCAGCTTTATCGGTTTGGGAAAACGGCCTTCCTTGCAGCCCTGCCACCATGCGCTTTTGCTGATGGGGATACGTTCAAGAACCTGCGGCAGGCGTAGAAAGGAATCCTCCGTCAGTTTTTTCATAGGGTGTCTCCTCATGTTTTATTCAAGGTCAACCTCCTGACGGGCTTTACTTCTCAGACCGTCAAGATAGTCGGCCCAATCCTGAAGCATACGGCGGCGTTCGGGCAGGTATTCAGCCCGGTTGTAAATCCCGCGTATCTGCTCCGTGGGGGCGTGGGCAAGCTGGCGCTCAATCCAGTCACGGTTATAGCCGAGTTCGTTGAGAAGGGTGGATGCCATAGCGCGAAAACCGTGCGGGCACATTTCATCTTCTTCAAAGCCCATGCGGCGTATGGCTCTTTGCAGGGCGGTTTTTCCAAAAGGAACGGTTTCGGAATGGTAGCTGGGAAAGACGTACTGAGTGCCGCCGGAATACGCCCGCAATTTTTCCAGAACGGTTAACGTCTGCCTGCTGAGGGGAACAAGATGGTCGCGCCGCATTTTCATGCGCTCCGCCGGGATACGCCAGATGTTGTTCTCAAAGTCGAACTCTTGCCATTCAGCGCAACGGATTTCGGTTGTCCGGCAAAAGGTAAAGGCCATAATCTGCAAGGCGCTCCTGACGACCAGCGACCCCTGATAGTTGTAGATGGCGTGCATCAGCCGTCCCACCTTCTCCGGTGTCGTCAGGGCGGGCCGGTGTTTTTTTACATGAGGCATGAGAGCGCTGCGCAAATCCGCCGCCGGGTCACGTTCCGCACGGCCGGTGGCAATGGCATAGCGCATGATGCAGGAGCAGTGATTTTTGAGCGCGTGCGCTGTGCCTATGATGCCTCGAGCCTCAACTTTCCGCAGCAAGGCCAGAAGTTCAGGGGCGGTTATGGTATTTACAGGTTTGGAGCCGATGAACGGGAAAAGGTTTCGTTTCAGCCGCCGGTAGGTCGTGTCCGCATAGCTCGGCGACCATTTGGTCTTTTGGCGTTCAATCCATTCCATCGCCACCAGCTCAAAGGTGTTCTGTGCAAGCTGCTTGTTCAGTTTCCGTTGAGCGGACGGGTCGATACCGTTCTCAATGGCTTTTCTGGCATCGGCGGCTTTTTCCCTTGCCTCTTTCAGGGATGTTGCGGGATAGGTTCCGAGGGAAATCAGCTTTTCCTTGCCTTGAAAATGGTATTTCAGCCTCCAGCTTTTTGTGCCGCTCGGCATGATGAGCAGGTACAGCCCTTTGGCGTCAAAGAGTTTCTGCTGCTTTTCAGCCGGTTTGGCGGCGCGGATTGCGGTATCGGTCAACGACATGGGGTAGTCCTCCTTTTCAGGTTCATTTACCCCAAGACATACCCCAAAAAATGGGGTATGTCTATGTGTCCAGTGAAATCCATCTGGACGATGAAAAATAAAATTATTCATTAATAACAATATATTTTAGACAAATATGAACGGGATTGTACTGTATGAGGCTTTGTACATGTCCACGCAACCCCAGACGCCCATGCCCGCACCGGAGGCGTATCCGGCAAGGGTGACGCCCTTGGCGACGCCTTTGGCGTTTTCCGCCACATTTTCGCCGATTTCTCCGAAGGTGACGGCAGCCTGGACAATCTCAGGCATGAGGAGCCATACGGCGGCGACACCGATAACGGCGGCAGTACAGCGCAGCGGGGAAATGGAGAGCTGATGATTGATGAAGTTCATAGAGTCCTCCGTACTCAGCCAATGATGTTGGCGATGTATGTTTGCACGTCACCGCCTACCGTGGCCCCCAGGCCGCGCAGGAAAGTGACAAGGTTGACCGCGAGAATGCCTCCGAACAGATGGACAAGGCCCCGGCTGAGATTCATGCTCTGGTTCGGCGTGTCGCGTATGAGACACAGCCCCCGCGCAATGCCGATGACGCCGATGGAGGCAATGGCGTACACGGCGAACTGGATATAGATGGAACCGGGGGACGAAGGCGGGCTGTAGCTCAGTGCCTGTTCCGAGCTTTGGTTGAAAACCGTCATGGACAGAGAATCCATGAGCGCGGGAAGATTCAGCAGCAGAACGGCACAGATGAAGCTCCAGACCGCCGTGGAGCGGTTGAAGCGTTGTTTCCGGCTGACGGCCTGAACAAGGGAGACAACGGCAAAGACAATGCCGATGAGATAGGCAAGCCGGATGATAACGGGCCACCATTGCTGCAAATGCGGAATGACGTTGGCAACGTAATTTT
Source organism: Bilophila sp. (assembly GCF_057864385.1). Taxonomy (NCBI): domain Bacteria; kingdom Pseudomonadati; phylum Thermodesulfobacteriota; class Desulfovibrionia; order Desulfovibrionales; family Desulfovibrionaceae; genus Bilophila; species Bilophila sp. Next base: position 8,405 of record NZ_DBMAFI010000063.1, read on the forward strand.
CCATGGCGTCACCTGTCCTTGACGTTCATGACCAGCACGCCCACGGGCGTGCCGCTTTCGAGCCTGACGGTGGGCGGTCGGTCGAAGTTTCTTTCAAAGATTTTTCCGGCCTTCTCGCCGACCTTTCCGGCGGCAATCCATGCCTGATCGCTGACGCTATAGGTGTTCCAGACCATCTGGTCGCTTACGTCGTTGCCGTAGCCGTAGATGGTACTCTGGGCACCGCTGTAGCGTTTGGCCGTACCCAGTCCTTCCAGAAACGCCGAGGCGACCAGACCGCCCCACCGGCTGAAGAAATGAGTGTCCACGGAACTGGCGACCGAGGCTTCCGAGGTGGTGGGATCAACGGCATAGGATTCCACCTGGATGGTTTCGCCGGAGGGCAGAATGATCCGATTGAAGGCCAGCACAAGGCGTTCGTCATGGCGCTGGAAAGAGCCTGTGAGGCGGGCATTTCTGTATGTGCCTGAGGTGACGGTCGCCAGCACGGCGGACGGAACATCGGAGTTCACTCCCACATCTATGATGGCGTACAACAGGTCGCCCGGTTTCACCGCAGGTCTGGAGGATGCAGCGACCGACGGCGTCCCGGAGGCAGGCTGTTTTTCGGATTCCTGCTGGCCGGTCTCATCCGGGAACTCCCGGACATAGGCGATTTGTCCCTGACCCACGGAAGCGCTGGCCAGCCTGGTGTCCAGTTCGGCCAGGTCATCCATCATCCTTTTGAGCATGGCGTTGTCCGTGCGCGGCGTCTGAACAGGCACGGTGCGTACCTGAGCAACCGGCGGAGGCGACGGAGGGGTATCCTGCTTCTTGACGACAACGGACTTTTTTTCTCCTATCGGCGTGGGAATGAAACTCGCACCGCTTTGAAGCGCCGCGTTGGCCTGTTGCGCGTCGTGTTCCTTCAACTTCTGGTTGTATTCCTCAGAGCCGACGCCGCCCGCCTGCCCGCTTACGGCTTCCGTTCTTGCCGATGCCATTTTTGAGGTGCCGGACGGCTTTTCCGGCGTGAACAGCAGAAACGAGGCAAGAACAATGACAACGGCGGCAGCCAGCCCCAGAAGGCTGAAGAGTATGAATCGCCGCTTTTTTTCCGTGCTGGTGATAGCCATGTGTCCGCCTTATTTGAGAGTATTTTTCAGAAGGATGGTCTGCACTCTTCCTTCACGGGAAAGCATGATTCTTGTCGTGACGGGCAGCTCGTAACATTTGGTGGAGCCTGCCCCGTTGACGACGGCAGTCCATGCCGGCCACATCAGGCTGTGCGTGGTTCTGACGTAGTGTTTTCCGTTGTATTTCCAGGCCATCACGGCATCCGAATCCGGTTCGGAGCGAAGACGCACGGCATCATCCGGGGGGACACGGTCAAGAAAGGACAGCATGGCGGAGCTGGCGGTTTCCTTGATGGTGCTGGTCAGGGGAATTGCAGCCTTCGGACCATGGTGGGCGAGCTGAATCAGCACCAGCGCGTCGGCTTTGCGTTCAGGAGCGCGGACGGAATCCGACTCAAGCCTGATGACCAGCGGTATGTCCCGATTTTCCAGAGTGACTACGAGGGTTGACGTGGCATAGCCCTGTATGGGCATGACATTGAGCAGATTGCCTTCCGGCAGTTCCGGGCGGAGAACCTGAAACGAGGAAGGTCCTCCGTTGGTCACGGAAGTAATGGGCCACGGCTGACCTGTGGAGTCATGAAAAACCAGCGAGGTGGCGATGTTGGCCGTGGTAAATACCTTGACCGGCTCACGACCTGGTTCCAGCGTGACGCGCACCGTTCGGGTCTGCAGGTCGGGGGAAACGGGCAAAAGCGCTCGTTCACGCTGATCCGACCGTTTCCGGTATTCCTGTATGTGCTCCTTATCCAGCGGCATCATCTGCCGCAGACTTTCCTCAAAAAGCGCCTGCGCTTCCTGGGCCTTTTTCAGGTCCGAACCTGAGGGGGCGGGCGCTTTCTGTGCCGATTCTTCGGGCAAGGAGGCCGAGTCGGCGGATTGCCCGTGAACGGTCGCCATTGTTGCGGGGGAAAGAGGCGTCCGAGATGCGGCGGAAGTCTCTGCCTGGGCGTCCCACGGCAGCGAAAGCAGAGCCAGTATTCCTAAAGAAATCAGTTGATTCACGGTAGCTCCTTATGCGTATGTCGGTATGACTGGGGATTCGGAATTTCTGCCGAACAGCAGCTCCGGGCGGTGAAAATAGGAAATCGGCGTCTGCACGTTGGCAGCGGTGGGTGTATATCGTCGTTCCTGTACTTTCCGACGGTACTCAAGAAGAAAGGCTACAATGCTCCTGGTGTTGTCCGCAGGAACATCTTCGGCAGCGGGAGCGCTGTGAATGGAGTGCAAATGCAGCCAGATGCCGAAAGCCATGGCCTCGTTGAAGGGAGCGTCAAATTTTTCCGCAAATGCCCGGAAGAGAGGACGCAGTCTTTCTTTTTCCGCTTTCTGCCGTTCCTGGATGCGTTTTTCTTGTTCCTCTCTTTCCTGCATGGCCTTTTGCACGCCGGGATCAGGCCGCTGTCCCGAAGGAGAGCCGGAAGAAAGGGCATCAAGCCATCGCTGCCCGCGAAGCCAGTTTCCAAGCTGGGGGATGAATCGTCCCTGTTCCCGGTGCCAGCTTTCCTGAGCCATGCAATGCTGAAGAGCGGCGTGAAGTTCAGATACGGGAGGAAGCTGACCGCAACGGGCCAGACGGAACCAGGCAAGCCGGGCGAAGCCTTTTGCCTCTTTTTTGGGATAGAGATTCCATACGTTTTCAAAATCCTGTTCAGAAGAAATCCCACACCCCGCCGAAGGCGCAGAGAGAGCCGTAGGCTGCGGAGTCTCTTCTGTCGTTTTGGGGGGAAGGGGGGTGTTTTTTTCTTGTTTTTGTTTGTTAAAATTATTTATGTAGCCAGAACTTGACTTGTTGCAGGTAAAAACTCGTTCACTTCTTTCAGAATTTGACTCGTCAGCGTTATTATTATGTTCAGGTCTTATAAGGTAATACACAGAAGAGCGGTAATGCTCCTTTCGTATGGCAATGAGATTTTCACGCACCAGTTCAGCAAGATAATTTTTTACACTGCTGATGCTGCATGACAGGCGAGAAGCAAGAGTGGCATGGGACGGCCAACAATGATCTTTTTCAGAAGCATAGTTGCACAGTAAGGCATACATGACCTTTGCTCCAAGTGTGATGCGCTTTTCCAAAATAAATTGTGGAAGAATAGGACCAAAAATTTTTCCTTTAGGCGAAAATGTCTCCATATGTCTTTCTCCAGGCCAAGGAAAAAGATACTTTTGCAGAGCTGAATATTGACAACAGCCGGTAATTCAGCTATTGTTCTTTCAGATTCTTTTGAGAAAGAACAAATGTTCTGCAAGAAGCCGTTGGGGTGCCACCTGACGGCTTTTTGTTTTTCCGAAGCCTTTTTCATCCTCAAAACCTTGAGGCAGGTTGCGCTGAACTGCGCCTGTCGCATGACCTGCAAAGGATTGCTGGTGGCGCCCTGACAAAGCGGCGCTTGAGGAATCGCCGATCGGTCTGAAGGGATCTGAGGAACCTGAGCAGGCAGAGTGCTGTTTGCCGGGGGGATGGCAGAGGCTTCAACAGAAGACCTCTTCGCACATGAGACGCGGCAGAATCCTGGGCCGCTTCAGATGCGGAAGAAGCCTCCAGCGGTGCTTTTTCAGCACGGGAACAGGGCAGATTTTTTGAGGGAGCAGAGGGCGAAGAAGACGACTCCAGGAAGAGAAGACGGAGCCGTGAGAGAAGACAGGAAGAGAAAGGACGGTGTGAGAAGGGATACTTTCAGCGGGCAAAAACAGGACGGCGCGCCGAGAGCATGGGTTACAAAAGCGGGTTACAAGCACAGAGAGTTTTGGTGACATTTTATGCCCCTCAATGTGCTATAACTCATTGAAATATAATGGCGGTAGGCGCATGTAAAACGGCTTTCACGCCGTCAACAGCGGTTCAAATCCGCTTGGGGACGCCAAATTTAGGTACAAAGAAGAATGCCAAGGTCCAAAAGACCTTGGCATTCTTTGTTTTTTCTTTCCAGTATGGTTTCCCGAAGTCCAGCCTCGTCCGCTTGCATCCAAACATTTTATGGGTATATCCGTAGGTAGAAATGTGGTACGACATTTCTGATACCTACATGAATAACCGCGCGGAATCAAAAATATTTTTATCCATGGGGGTATCTCTTCGTCCAACGACAGCCAAGGAGTGCCCATGCCTCTTACCGATACCCACATCCGCAGTCTGAAACCCGACGTGAAGCCCCGCAAGTATTTTGACGGCGGCGGTCTGTTTCTTTTCGTTCCCGCCAACGGAAGCAAGCTCTGGAGAATGGCCTACCGTTTTGACGGCAAGAGCAAGCTGCTCAGTTTCGGGGAATATCCCACCGTATCACTCAAGGACGCCAGAGAACGCCGCGAAGAGGCGAAGCGTATGTTGTCCAGGGGAATCGACCCCTCAGACCATAAACGGCAGATACGACAGGCCAGAGCCATCGCGGAACGCGACAGCTTCCAGAATATCGCCAGAGAATGGCATGAAACCCGTATGGCGGAGTTTTCCGAAAAGCATCAGGGAACTGTCATGTACCGGCTGGAGACCTACATTTTTCCGGCCATCGGCAAGACGCATATCGCCAAACTTGAGACACGGGACGTTATGGAGGTCGTCAAGCCTCTGGAACAGAGGGGAAACTACGAGACTTCCCGGAGAGTATTGCAAATCATCAGTCAGGTGTTCCGCTATGCGGTCATCACGGGCCGGGCGAAACACAATGTCGCAGCCGATCTGCGGGGAGCCTTACGACCGCGAAAAACTGTTCACCGGGCGGCAGTGCTGGAACCGGAGAAAGTCGGTCAGCTTCTGCGGGATATCGACGCCTACGAGGGTTATTTTCCTCTGATCTGCGCTTTGAAGCTGGCTCCGCTGGTCTTCACCCGTCCCACGGAATTGCGGGCCGCTCAATGGAAAGAATTTGACCTTGAGGCCGGGGAATGGCGTATCCCTGCGGAACGCATGAAAATGCGCCGCCAGCATCTTGTGCCCCTGTCCCGACAGGCAATATCCATTCTTCGGGAACTTAAGAAATACTCCGGGGAGGGAAAATTCCTCTTTCCCTCCATCCGCACGGAGGTGCGGCCCATTTCTGATGCGACCATGCTCAATGCGCTCCGGCGCATGGGCTACCAGAAACACGAAATGAGCGTGCACGGCTTTCGCTCCATCGCTTCCACATTGCTCAATGAACTCGGCTATAACCGGGACTGGATAGAGCGGCAGCTTGCCCACGGGGAACAAGACGAAGTGCGGGCGGCATACAATTATGCGGAATATCTGCCTGAGCGTCGAAAGATGATGCAGGATTGGGCTGACTATCTGGACGGATTACGCAACACACAACATAAAAAAAGCAGGGAGGAGGCATGAAAGAGGACACCATGAGCGACCGTGATGCTCGTATCTCCATCGGAAAAATAGAAGGCGAGACACAGGTGACGAGCAACGAAACAGGCTGGAGCGAAGAAGAAAAGGACCGTATGAGACAATACGGCTATGACGACATGGATATCATTCGGGCGTGGTATAGCTGATAACGCCTGTTTTCGATAAACAGCGGTACGGAAGGTAGATGACAATTCCTGCCGCTGTTTTTTGTTGTCCATCTTTTGGCGACAGGGTATCCTTTCCTCCATGACAGACCGACAGAACATGACCATAGGCAGAGTGCGGCAGGCGTATGGACTGACCGCCAGAGAAGGCGAAATGCTTGTTCAGGCACTCTGGCCTGACGCCGTTCAGCCTCTGGGGCTATGGCACACGACCTATGAAAATTGCTGGCAGGCATTTGTTGCGGGCAGCCATGTCGCATATGGAACGCAGATGCCGGAATTTCCTTCAGTGCCAGACCCGGATGCGGGCATTCAGACATATTTGCTTGGCTTTGATGTGATGGAATTTTTCAGAAGGATATCGACAGTTGTTCCTCTTGACTCCCTGCGATATGGACTGGATGTTATTCTTGAGGAATCCTTTGAAGATACGGCGTCTGTCTTTCCCAAGGAACGAGAATTTCTGTTCAGCAGTCTAGAGAGACTGAAAACAGAAGACATCTTCGAGCAGTATTCACCGGACTCGCCTCTCTTTGAGAAGCCGATATTCTCCATTCCCGCCTCAAGTTATCACTTCATTGCGCATATCTTTACCGATACCATAATGGTGGACAGGGACGCCGCCATCAGGCAGCTCCGCCATTATCCCCTGCGCCGGGAAGTAAAAGGCATCACCCGCGCCCTTGTGGAATCCCTTTTACGGGCAGCTCCGCCGGAATCGTCCGTTGCCGACAAAGCGGCGGCAGTTCCCCTGTGTGAAAGGTCGCCACAGGATGGAAAACTCGTTTTTCGTATTCCCGGAGCCGTTTGGGAAGGAAGGCCGGATGCGGCTGTCCGTGACGCCATGAAAGAAAAGTATCCTCTTTCGGTCATCGCTTATGTTCTTCTGTACTGGTGTGGTCCTCAAAAATCCGAGACCAGTCACAAAACCCCGCAGGGCAGAAAGACACATGTGGGGCGCTTGCTTGCGGGCAAAGAGTACAGGGACGACAAATCCTATCGCAATTTGATGGATATGCTCCTCAAGGAAGCGGAGACATACACCATAATCAAGGCGTGACCAGCCTGTCGCTTTCCCATCTTTTTTAGATTTTCCCGTCATTTTCCCGTCCGATTCCCTCACGGGAATTGTTTGACGTGTGCCAGATTCTCCTGAAATCCAACCAGATTCAGGAGATTTTTTTTATGAAACAGCATCAAGCTCCCATCCCCGTCCACGGCCTTCTGCGTCTGCCTCAGGTTCTCAGCATGATTCCCATAAGCAAGAGCGCATGGTGGGAGGGGTGTCGCACCGGACGTTATCCCAAACCCGTGAAACTCGGTCCCAGAACTACGGTCTGGAGAGCAGAGGATATTGCCGCTTTCATCGAACGTCTTGGCAGGCAGGGGGAAGAGCATGAGTAATCCCCTGCAAACCTTTCGGGACATCCTGACCGACAAGGGATTGATTCCGGCCGAAATCATGGCGGACGGAAAACTGCATCGCTGTCCCACCCAGACCAAACCGCACAAACAGAACGGCGCATATATCGCGCATGTCGATATCCCTGCGACACTTTGGTGGTGCAACTGGGAAAACGGTGAACAGGGCACGTTCTGCACAGAAGAAAAGCAAACGCTTTCCGTGTCCGAACTTTCCGCATGGCGGGAACGTCAACACTCCATACAGCGGCAACGCGAAGCGGAATATGCCGAACGCCATGCTGAAGCAGCTCAACTGGCCAGACAGGAATGGAACTCGGCACGAAGGTGCGACGCCAACCATCCCTATCTGCACCGCAAGGGCATTACAGCTTTGGAAAGCATACGGCAGGCACGGGACGGCTCTCTGCTTATTCCTGTTATGGATGCCGCAAACAATCTGCAAAGTCTGCAACGCATCTATCCTGATGGAACAAAGCGTTTTCTCGTGGGCGGCAAGGTATCTGGAGGACAATTCATCATTCAGGGGCAGTCGGAAAAGCCCGTTGCCGTTTGTGAGGGGTTTGCCACCGGTACAAGTATCCATCTTGCCACAGGCTGGACGGTTTATGTGGCCTTTTCCGCAAACAATCTCGCGAGAGTGGCCAAGACCGTGAAAGAACGCTTTCCGGACAAGACCATCATCATTTGCGGCGACAATGACGAAGCCGGACTCAGGAAGGGGGAGGATGCAGCCGGCCTCGCAAACGCTCAACTTCTGTTTCCCCACTTCACCGACGACAACGGTACGGATTTTAATGACCTTCACCAGATTGAAAGCATTGAGGCCGTCCGCTCGCAACTGGAAACGGCGCTGACCAAACAGCAAGGTCTTATCGCTCTGGACATGGGCGAATTTCTTTCCATGTCCATACCTGAACGGGGGTATCTTTTATCGCCCGTTCTTCCGGTACAGGGCATAGGCATCCTGTACGCCCCGCGCGGCATAGGCAAGACATTCGCCGCGTTGAGCATCGCCGTTGCGGTGGCTTCCGGCGGAGCCGTGTTCAACTGGCGTGCGCCGATGCCCAAACGGACGCTGTATGTGGATGGGGAAATGCCCGCCACATCCATGCAGAACCGCCTTTCCGCTCTTGTCAACGGCATGTCCATTCCCCCTCATACGTTGAAAAACATGGCGCTCATCACACCGGATTTGCAGCCCTGTCCCATGCCGGATTTGTCCACCGCCGGTGGGCAGGCCATGATTGAGCCGTTTCTGAAAGACGTGGACATGGTTGTGCTGGACAACATCGCAACCCTGTGCCGCACCGGAAAGGAAAACGAGTCTCAGTCCTGGCAGACCATGCAGGCGTGGTTGCTGGAATTACGCCGCAGAGGGATGACCGTCCTGCTTATCCATCATGCCGGAAAATCCGGCGACCAGCGCGGCACCAGCGCCAGAGAAGACATTATGGACACGGTGATCAGTCTGCGCAGGCCCAGGGAATACAGCATGGCCGAAGGCGCACGTTTTGAAGTTCACCTGACCAAGGCGCGGGGCATATTGGGCGATGACGCCAAACCCTTTGAGGCCAACCTGATTACCGAAGGCAATGCCCTGCATTGGCGGGTTCGGGACATTGAAGATGTGGAACTGGAGGAATTGAAAAGGCTGCTCGGCGAGGGATACAGCATTCGTGACTGCGCCGAGGAAATGGGAAAATCAAAATCGTCTGTCCACAGATTGAAAAGAAAACTGGAAGGTCTCGCTTGACCATTTTCCAGGTGTCCCGCTGTACCGCTGCCTAAGCACCGGTACAGCGGGACACCTGCAATATTCATCGTATCTGTCATCCCATGAAGTCCAGCCAAATCCGAACAGATTTTCAATTCTTGTCCCGCGTAAACTGAAAAAGTGTCCCGGATTCCTGACACAGAAAGAACGGGACATCCATTGATACAAGGAAGTATTGCCATGTCCTATCTCGTACTCCACATGGACAAATTCAAAAAGGAAGCCATACGCGGCATCCAGAGCCACAACCGGCGGGAACGGGAGAGCCACAGCAACCCCGATATTGACTACGACAGGAGCGCGGCGAACTACGAGCTGCACGAAGTCGCCTCATCGAACTATGCCGAGGCCATTCAGAACCGCATTGACGATCTCCTGCTGGTCAAGGCCGTGAGAAAGGACGCCGTGCGCATGTGCGGGCTTATCGTCACCTCGGACAAGGCGTTTTTTGATGGCCTCACGCCGGAGGAAACAAGGCGTTTCTTTGAGGAGAGCAAAGCCTTTCTCACGGAGTTTGTGGGCGCGGAGAATGTCATTTCCGCAATGGTTCACATGGATGAAAAGACGCCGCACATGCACTTCCTTCATGTGCCGGTGACGCCGGACGGGAGGCTCAACGCCAA
>NZ_DBMAFI010000064.1:0-17803 GCF_057864385.1 Bilophila sp.
AAAACTCTTGAAATGGTAGACCTGACAATGGCACTTTTTGCCAGATTCCATGTCAATGGAAGCTGGAAAGATATTGCGTCATTATTTAGTTGACACCCTCGGAAAAGGAAGTAACCTTTTCCGACATGACCTTAGAAGAAGCGCGGCAGCTTCATTCCTTTGACGAGTATTTCAAAAAGGAAGATGATGAACCGAGCTACGAAATGGGCGGGAAGAAAATCACGCTGAAACTGCTTCTTGAAGCAATCCGTACTTTGCCGGAAGAAAAGCGCAAGGCTATACTGCTGTACTACTTTGAGGGAATGAATGACACAAAGATTGCAAAGTTATTCAATACGTCAAGAAGCACAATACAGTATCGCCGGACAAGCTCTTTTGAACTGTTAAGAAAATATCTGGAGGAAAATGCTGATGAATGGGACGAATGGTAATCAGTCCGGTTTTACGGATAAAGCCCTTGTACCCTATCCTGTCATTCTGGCAGCGACGAAGGGCGACCCGGACGCTATGAAAATGGTCTTGCAGCATTTCAGCGGCTACATAGCCCGCCTTTCCATGCGGACGCTGTACGACGAGCGCGGAAACGTCTATTTCGGCGTGGACGAGGATATTCGTGAACGGCTGCAAGCAAAACTGATGTTGGCTGTTCTGGCTTTCAAAGCCGAATAACTGCAATCAGCAACGGAACGCTTTTTCCCCTTTTCCGTTCCAAAGCTGACGAGCATAGCCACTACCTGAACCTTGACAAAGAAAGCGGCGCAAGATAACGGCGGCGCAGTATAGGGCAAACCGGATACGTTCGATATATGGGGAGCCGTTGGGCTGATACGCGACGACGAAAGGAGGGACAAACCGAGCGGGAAATATCAGCATTCCAAAGCAGACTTAGCAACTCTGCCGCCATAATCCATATATCGGTACAATGATACTCCTTTACCGCCGTAGTCCGAGCGTTCAAAGCGTCGCAGGCAACGGGTAGAGCTTCGGCAGACCGCCGGAGGGGTGAAAGTCCCGTGGAGCTATGCTAACAGCCGTCCGGTAAGCTCATTTTTACCTTGTAATAGTGTACTTGCTGTCTTTCATAAGATGTACGGAATACCAAAGGGGGTATGTTTTGTGGAAGATAAAGTTACTTATATGATTGACAAAGACGAAATCAATCAGCAGAAAATGAACTTAACCATAACAAACCGCCGTCCACAATATTTACGGAAATCACAGGAAGCTGCCAAACGGGAAATCGAGCGGCAGCTTTTTAAAATATTCCAGAAATATGTTTAACCGGATTGAAAGAGTATTCGTCCGTTGGTATAATGTAAGTGTGGGCGGCTTATGCACTATGTTTTTGCCGAAAGGACAAAAACATGATGTATGACGCATTATATGGACGACAGTCAATAGAGAAAAAAGACAGTATATCCGTTGAAAGCCAGCTTGAATATTGCAGGTATGAAACCCACGGCGACCCCTATATCGAATATGCCGACAGAGGTTTTAGTGGGAAGAATACCAACCGACCGGACTTTGAAAGGATGATGAACGACATTCGGGCGGGGAAGATTAAGCGGGTAATCGTTTATAAGTTAGACCGTATCAGCCGTTCAATACTGGACTTTGCTAATATGATGGAAACATTTCAAGAGTATAATGTTGAATTTGTTTCCTCTACGGAGAAGTTTGACACTTCAACACCAATCGGCAGAGCCATGTTGAATATCTGTATTGTGTTTGCACAGCTTGAACGGGAAACTATTCAAAAACGAGTAACCGACGCTTATTATGCAAGGAATAAACGGGGCTTTTACATGGGCGGGCGTATTCCGTATGGGTATCGCTTAAAGAGTACGGTCATTGATAATATCCGTACTTCCATGTATGAAGAAGTCCCGGAGGAAAGCGAACAACTGAAACTTATTTATTCCATGTATGCTGACCCGTCAAATTCTCTGGGCGACATTATACGGTATCTGAATAAGCATGGCATTAAGCATTTACGCGGAAGCTCCTGGAACTCCGCAAGACTAAGCGATATGCTGAGAAATCCCGTATATGTGGAAGCTGACATTGATGTATATAATTTCTTCAAAAGTCAAGGCGCAAACGTCTACAACCCGGCGAGTGATTTTACGGGCTACAATGCCTGCTATCTCTACAAAGGGACGGTATCAACTACCAGAAAACAATGCGACCTTACCGACAAAGAGATTGTATTAGCACCGCACAGAGGTTTTATTTCTTCTTCCACATGGTTAGCCTGCCGGATACGCTGTCTAAGTAACCGCCAGTCAACAAAAACCTGCAAGCCTAAAAATTCATGGCTGACCGGGAAAGTAAAATGCGGTAACTGCGGATATGCTTTGGTAATCAGGAAAGCAAAAACGAAATGGGGACGTTACTTTGTTTGCAGTCAAGGAGGACATGACGGCAACTGCAAAGGGACAGGGTGTACGGTTTACGCCGACGTTCTGGAAGAATATATGTTAAACGCCATTCGTGATAAGCTGTCCGAGTTTAAAAAGCTGTCCGACGAAAAAGAAAACCAATCCACCCCTAAAGTATCTAAGAACAAAATCCGTTTGGCACAGATAGACGAGGAAATAGGTGACTTACTTTCCAAAGTAGGAAGCGCAAATTCTATCTTGATGAAGTACATCAATGACAAGGTTTCCGAGTTAGACGCAGAACGCCAGACCTTACAGGAAGAAATCGTATCCCTTACCTGTTCTAAGACAGAAAGCAAAATGGGACAGATAACCGACCATGTGAAAAAATGGCAGGACATTTCCTTTGAGGATAAGCAGGCGGTTGTGGACGCTTTAATCAAAGTTATCAAGGTGGCAAACGGGAATATTGAAATCACATGGAAAATCTAAGGCGGTTTTAACCGCTGTCATTTTTGAGGTAAATCTACTTCAATCTTCCCGTTTCGGTGAAGGCCTTCGTGCGCGATAACTTGTTTGACCGGCCGGTGGAGCTTGATGACGCCAACACCATGCGCAATCTTTCAGAACTGGCGGCCACCAAAACAATTATCGAGAGTTTCAAAAAGGCGATAAACGCGCTGACAGTCAGGGACAAGGGCGATGCCGAAATCCGTGACCACATCAGGCTGCGCAATACGCGGCCATTCATGGTTACCGAACAGGAGTCCCTGCCCGCCAAAAAATCGGTTTTCAACCGCATAATCGGCGATAGCCATTTCGAGCTGGAATTTGCCAGCTTTTTGGAGAGCTGCACAGATGTTCTGGCCTACGCCAAAAACTACCTTGCGGTCAATTTCAAGCTTGATTATGTTAATAGGGACGGCAATATTTCCTACTACTACCCGGATTTCATCGTCAGACTGCCCAAAAACCGCATCGTGATTGTGGAGACCAAGGGCAATGCTGATCTGGATACTCCGCTCAAAATGGAACGCCTGCGCCAGTGGTGCGAGGATGTGAACAAGGCGCAACCAGAAGTAATGTATGATTTTGTTTATGTTCCGCAGGACGAATTTGAAAAGTATCTACCCTCCAACTTTGGGGATTTGTTTGCTAATTTTAGAGAATATAAAATTTAAATTAATCAAGAGTATCAGGGTATACTCTGATACTCTTGCAGTTGTATTATAAAAATTTTGTGATTTATTTTTTGTCTCTAGGGGGGCATGGATCGTTCCCATGTGAGTCTCTATTTGCTATTTTACCATCCTTATTATGGATAAACAATTCGTTGCCTTCAATCTTACTATGATTTCGCGCCCAATCTATAGCCTCTTGTTTTGTGGAGAAAACTCTTGATACCTTTTCATTCCCTGTGTCCTTTGATGCCCAACCATTATCTGTAGGGATGACATGAGTTTGTTTTGGCATAATTTGTATCCTCGTCATTAGAGGTTTATAATATTCTAGATAAATACTCATGGTGTTTGAAATGTCAACCGTATCCCAGAGTATTTTTTCGGCTCATCAAGAAACTTTCATTATAGCCCAGCCAGGACAGTTGAAACAATCCCTTTCTACTTGTCGATGGCGGCTTATGGAGAAATATTCTCATTTTATTTAGGTTCTTTGGAGGAGAACTGAACCTATACTTCGGATGACTTTAAGATTTTTTATGACACTAACATGCTGAATTTATTATATATTAATTCCTATTTTCAGACACAAAGTCAAAATTTATTTCCTCAATAACTTCAACAGGCTAACCACAAAAACTTGCCAACGGTATTTGGAACGGTATTTACAAGGCGTCTGTTATACTTTATCTCTGATTTCAACCTATTGAACCTTGTGATTGGGTCTCCCCTTCGCACCAATAAAAAGTCCAAAATGGTCCATAGGAGGCCGGAATCACTAAGAAAAACGTGGTTTCGGCCTTCTCTTTTTGTCCAGTAAAAGCCAAGTACCCACATGGACACCCACAAAAATCGTTGGTAGATTCGCAGGTACCAATACCACGACGCCATTTCGGCACGGCGAAATACCAGCAGACTACAAATTTTCTTTGAATTCAAATGGATGGAGGTGTATTTTTCCGGTTTTCGCCGCACACTTCTGGACTGTTTTGGAGGATACCAACATGAAACTTTCTGATGCCGCTGTGCGGAACGCCAGAGCCAACGGCAAGGTGCAAAAACTTTCTGATGGCGGCGGCCTGTACCTGCATGTGACGGCGACTGGCAGCAAATTGTGGCGCATGGCCTACAGGTTTGAGGGCAAGCAGAAACTGTTGAGTTTTGGCGCGTGAGTGGTTCGTCAAGTACGAGCCGACACTCTCTGAAAAGCACGCCAAAAAATTGCGCCGTTATCTGGAAAATACGATTTTCCCGGTCATTGGCGGAAAACCTGTCACCCAGCTTGAACCTGCCGACTTTTTGCAGATCGTTCAGCCCTCGGAGCGTCTCGGCCATCACGAAACAGCCCACAAGCTCATGCGCCTGTGCGGACAGGTCACACGCTATGCCCGCATCACAGGCCGCGTCAAATATGATGTGGCGGCGGGGCTGACCGAAGCTCTGACACCGGTGCAGACAACGCATTTCGCCGCCGTCACCCTGCCTGACGACATTGGCCAGCTTTTGCGGGATATTGACGCCTATGTCGGCTATACCTCCGTTGTCTATATTGCCTGAAAATCCTGCCCTACGTGTTCACTCGCCCCTCGGAATTGCGACTGGCGCACTGGAGTGAGTTTGACTGCAAAAACGCCATCTGGATCATCCCGGCTTCGCGCATGAAGATGCGGCGTGAGCATGTGGTGCCGCTGTCCAAACAGGTGCTGGCTTTGCTGAAAGAGCTTCACACCTATACAGGCAACGGTGAACTGCTGTTCCCCAGCGCCCGCGCGCTCTCCACCCCCATCAGCGATGCCGCGCCTTTGGCCGCGTTGCGACGCATGGGCTACGGCAAGGAATCCATGACCCTGCACGGCTTCAGGGCAATGGCCAGCACGAGGCTCAATGAGCTTGGCTTCAGAGCGGATGTCATTGAAGCGCAACTTGCGCACAAGGAACCGGATACCGTGCGTCTTGCCTACAATCGTGCGGAATACATGGAGGAACGTCGGCAGCTTATGCAGAAATGGGCCAACTATTTAGACAAGTTACGTTCCTCTAAACAATAATCATGGAGACAACAATGCCCGATACCATTCATTCCATGAAATCGCCTCAATCCCCGGAACAGGATACGTTCGTCACTATCGGCAACATACCTGAAAATGAACAGATTACCGTTGCCGATACCGGCTGGAGCGAAGAAACCAGAGAACGCATGAGACAGGCTGGCTATGACGACATGGACATGATCCGGGCATGGTACAGCTGAAAAATATGCCAGTTGCCCACACAGGCGGCACGGATAGTTGCAGATCGGCATTCGTATACGATGCCCCGCAAAATCCTCGCCGCCTGTTTCCATATTGTCCGAACACGGCGTTTGAGCTACGCTTTCCTCCATGTTGGACCAGCAAAAAATATCTCTCGGCAGGGTACGGCAGGCATACCGGCTGACCTCGAACGAAGTCGAAGCCATCATTCAGGCGATGTGGCCTCATGCCGTTTTTCCTGCGGAATTATGGCGCAGAGCGCATGAAGCGTACTGGAAAGACTTCGCTGACAGCAATCAGACCGTCTATAACATGGAAAGTCCTGCTTTACCGCAACCGTGTCTGTCAGACAAAAGGCTTCATACCCATTTGTTCGGGTGTGACATCATGGACTTTTTCAGAAAACTTTCGGGGAATATCCATGCCAATGTCCTTGAACTGGGGCTCAAGTATATTCTGGAAGAAACGTATGATGAAATTGAAAACATATTTCCTGAAGAAAAGGAGTTTCTGTTCCATTCCCTGAAAAGACTTGAGACAGAAGATTGCCTTGACCAATACTCGCCAGACTCTCCCCTGTTTGAAGAATCGATATTCACGATACCAGCATCAAGCTATCACTTCATCTCGCATATTTTCGTTGATACCATTCTTGTCAATCGGGATGACACCATCAGATTTCTCCGCAACTATCCCTTGCACAAGGAAGTGAAGGGGATCACTCGCGCGCTTGTGGAATCCATTCTCAAAGCCATGCCCCCTGAAAGTCCCAAAGTACAGACAGAACAGCCAGCCGTGGAAGAAGCGGAAGACGGCAGACTTGTTTTCAGGATTCCATCCACTGTCTGGCGAGGAAAACCGGATCATGCCGTCTACGAGGACATGAAAGATTCCTATCCTCTCCCCGTAATTGCCTATGTACTGTTTTACTGGTGCGATGCCGACAAGCCCGAAACCGGACACAAGACCCCAGTGGGCAGAAAAACGCAGTTGGGCCGCCTGTTCGCTGAAAAGGAATACAGCGATCCCAAGTCGTATCGAAACCAGATGAACGACCTTCTCAAAAAAGCGGACGCCTACTGTATCGTCAAAGGTTGATTTTTCAGCCCCATATTCCCACATTCCCGCGTTTTCCCGTCTTTTTCCCGCCAAATTCCCTCACGGGTCTTTTTCCAAACGTGCCAGAGTCTCCTGAAGACCAACACCCTTCAGGAGATTTTTTTATGGCACAGCAAAAAGCATCGTTCCCCGAATTCGGCTTTGTACGTCTGCCCCAGATTCTGGCCTGCATCCCCATCTGTGAAAGCGCATGGTGGGAAGGCTGCCGAACAGGCCGCTACCCCAAACCAGTGAAGCTTGGCCCCCGCACCACAGCCTGGCGCGTTGAGGATATCAGGGAGCTTATTGAACGCCTGGGTAACGGTGACGACAATGTCAGGTAGCGCAAGCCTTCATGCCTATGTTTGGAGGCCGCAATGAGCGCCGACATTCTGCACAGCTTTGCCGAGTGTCTGCGTGCAGCGGGGCTGGAGGTCGAGGTCGTGCAGGCCGACGGCCTCCTGCACCGTTGCGGCACAGCGGACAGGCCCCGCCGCAAGGACGGCGCGTACAAGGCATTTCTGGATACTCCGGCCTCCATCTGGTGGAAAAACTGGCGTACTGGCGATGAGGGAACATGGACGGCTAGGCCGGAAAGGGAATTCAGCGCCGCCCAGCGCAAGGCTCTGCACGAGCGCCTTGCCGCCGCCAAAGCCGACACAAAGGCCGAGCAGGAACGGCGCTGGAAGGCTGCCGCAACGCTGGCAATCAGTATCTGGAATCATGCCAGTCCTGTCGGGGACAACCATCCCTACCTGCAACGGAAGGAAGTCCCGGCCATCGGTCTGCGGCAGACGGAGGACGGACGTCTGATTGTTCCTGTGCTGAACCCGTCCGGCAAAATCCAGAGCCTGCAATTCATCCTGCCGGACAAGCCCTCCGAGGGGACGGACAAATTCTTTCTCAAGGGCGGCAAAACGTCCGGCGGCTTTTTCTCCATTCCTGCCAAAAACGGAACCAAGGACGGCCCCTTGCTCATTGCTGAGGGCTATGCCACGGCGGCCAGTCTGCATCTGGCCACCGGATACGCGGCACTGGTTGCCTTCAACGCCAGAAATCTGGAAGCCGTGGCCCGCATGGCACGGCAATCCTATCCAGACAGAGAGCTGGTACTTTGCGCGGACAACGACTGTGAAAGCGTCAAAGCCGACGGAGCGCCGTGGAATCCCGGCAGGGAAGCGGCTTCCAGCGCGGCGCAGGCTGTGGGCGGCAAGCTGGCCGTCTGTCCGCCCCATGACGGCAAGGCCACGGATTTCAACGATCTTCACCGCTTACGTTCCCTTGAGGCCGTTCGCGCTGTTGTGGAAGCGGCACGGAAACAGAATGTTGATTGCCCCATGCCGGAGGGCTTCTTTCTTGTGCCGGAAGGCAAACGTGCCGGGTTGTACAAGCTGGAAACCAAACCGGACGGCGAGCTGAATGAAATCCGTATCGGACCTCCGCTCTCCGTGAAAGGCATGACCCGCGACAGCGAGGGCAACGAATGGGGCCTCATGCTCGAATGGGTTGACCCGGACGCCAAGAAGCACACCTGGCCCATGCCCGTTGAAATGCTTTTCCGGCAAAACGGAGACTGGTACAGCGCCCTGGCTTCCGGCGGCTGGTTCGGCAATCCCGTTGCCAGAAAAAAACTGGTAGATTTTCTGGCTACCGTCAGACCCGCCCGGCGTATTCGTTGTGTTCCCCGCACCGGCTGGGACAATGCCGCTTACATCCTGCCGGATGCCGTGTACGGCGATACCTCCGGCGAAAGTGTGGTTCTGCAATCCGCACATCACGGTGATCTGTACCGCACTGCCGGAACCTTGGACGGCTGGAAGGAGGTAGCGGCACTCTCCATCGGCAATTCCCGACTGAGCTTCGCTCTGTGCGCGGCGTTTGCCGGGCCGTTGCTGCGTCTGGCCAGTCTGGAAGGCGGCGGATTCAGCTTTGAGGGTGGTTCGTCATCGGGCAAGACAACAGCCCTCCAGATTGCCGCCTCGGTCTGGGGCGGGCCGGAACACGTCCGAAGCTGGCGCGCCACGGACAACGGCCTTGAAAACATCGCTGTCCTGCACAACGACAATGTGCTGATTCTGGATGAAGTCGGGCAGGTCAACGGCAAGATTCTGGCCGAATGCGCCTACATGCTGGCCAATGGTCAGGGCAAGGGCCGTTCCAGCCGTGAGGGCAATCTTCGCAAATCCCATTCCTGGCGTCTGCTCTTTCTCTCCAGCGGCGAACTCGGCCTTGCCGACAAGCTGGCGGAAAACGGGTTGAAATCCAGAGGCGGGCAGGAAGTCCGTTTTGTCGGGCTTCCCGTTGATACGTCCATGCTCACCGAGTTGCACGGTTTTCCCCATGCCGGGGCCGTAGTCAATCACATCAAGGAGTTGACCTCTCTCCATTACGGTCACGCGGGCCGCGCCTTCCTGCACAAGCTGACCCAATCCGACACCATGAAGATGGTTCTGTCCGAATTGCAACCGGCTCTTGCCAACACGGTCAGTCGTCTTGTGCCTGCCGGAGCGGACGGACAGGTGCGGCGCGTGGCCCAACGCTTCGCGCTTTGTGGACTGGCCGGAGGTCTGGCCGTGCAAATGGAGATTCTGCCTGCGGACTTTGACGCTTCAGGCTGTGCCAAGCGTTGTTTCCATGACTGGCTGGCTGCGCGTGGCGGCATCGGCGCTTCCGAGGATGCCGCCATCCTCGCGGTCGTGCGCCTGTTCATTGAACAGCACGGGGCAAGCCGCTTTCAGGATCTGGACAGGGTTGCCGACACCTGCCCCAACCGTGTGGGATTCAGACGCACACGCAGCAGCATAACCGAGTATCTGATTCTGCCGGAAAGTTTCCGAGCCGAAATTGTCAAAGGGTACGCCGAAACAAGAGCCGTGCGTGTTTTGCGTGAAGCGGGCTGGCTACGCACTCCAGATAAAAACCGACTGAAAGCTCAGGAGCGTCTTCCCGGCCTTGGACGTATGCGCGTCTACATCGTGCGTCTGCCGGATGACACGGACGAAGATCCAGCTTAAACCTTGTCCGATTGAGCGGTGACAGTGGGGACAACGGTGACAAGCCTGCAACCGCAAGGGGTTATGCCTGTCACCACTGTCACCATTCCATAGTCGAGTGGTGACAGCCGGAATACCTTGTCATTGCCCGATTGTCACCACTGTCACCGCTGTCGCCACTGAAAACAAACAGGGAGAAAAGGCCATGTCCTATCTCGTTTTACATATGGACAAATTCAAGAAAGACGCCATTCGCGGCATTCAATCGCACAATCGGCGCGAGCGTGAAAGCCATTCCAACCCCGACATCGACTACAGTCGAAGCACCGGCAACTACGATCTCCACGAATTCGCCTCAGCCAACTACATGCAGGCCATCCAGAATCGCATTGACGACCTGCTCATGGTCAAGGCTGTGCGCAAGGACGCCGTGCATCTGTGCGGTCTGATTGTCAGTTCTGACAAGGTGTTCTTTACCCGCATGGGCAAAGACGAAACCAGACGGTTTTTCGAGGAAGCCGCAGCCTATCTCACAGATTTTGTCGGCAAGGAAAATGTCATTTCGGCAATGGTACACATGGATGAAAAAACGCCGCACATGCACTTTCTTCATGTGCCGGTAACGCCAGACGGACGACTCAGCGCCAACAGCATCTATACCCGCGCCAGTCTGAAAAAACTGCAAACTGACTTGCCCCTCTATCTGCAAGGCCGGGGTTTCGACATTCAGCGCGGCGTCGAGCAGAAGCCCGGTTCTGCGAAAAAGCATCTGGATACGCGTGAGTTCAAGCAGCAACAGGAAGCCCTGAACAACCTGATTCTGGAATCCGAAGAACTTGCTCAAAATTCCCGACAAATCCTTGCTGCTCTGGAACAGCGTGAAGAAGAACTGAAAAAGAACATTGAAACGTATGAGCAACAGGCTGAGGAGGCGGAAAAGGTTCTTCGGGAAGATTCCGCTTTACCGAAGGCATCCATATTCAACTACCAATCCGTGCTGAAAAAAGCGTCATCCATCATTACCGAGTTGAAAAAGGCGCTTGCCGTCACACACCTTGCTCAAAAGCAGAAAGAAAGTCTGCAAAGGGAAATGGAAACCTTACGCACAAAACAGACTCAGCTTGAAGCGGAATACACGGCCCACAGGAAGCAGAGCCATGAGGAAAAAGAGGAGCTGGAGACACTGTTGAAGAAAATGAAAAGGCTCATGGCAGGCTATCAGGAGTTTTTGCGTCAGCCGGAAATCCGACCGCTCCATCTCGACTTCGTGGAACGTAAGCGTGCCGAGCAACTCCAGCGTCAGCAGGAAAAGGAACAGCAGGAGCGAGAGCGTCAGGAGGCGGAGGCCCGGCGACAGGCCCAGTGTGAACAGCACGTCCCGCAAGAGCCTGAAGCCATGCCGCAACGCCGTCGCTCAAGGATGCGCTGACCGTCCGCCGGGAATCTCGACTCGAAGGCGAGTCATAGCCCACTAGGGTTTACTGCGTAAACCAGTGGGCAAGCGTGCCGCTTGACCGCCAAAGGCAGAAAACAAAATCGGTGACATCCCCCGTCAACCACAGGAGAAAAGTTCATGAGCATTACCGCCAGTCAACTGAAAGAAATCAGACAGGAGTTTGCCAAGCTCAAGCCCGCCACCGTCACGTTGGACGGAACCCGCACCATGACCGTGAAGCAGGCCATTTTCACCCTCGCCCCGACGCTGGAGCGGATGAAGAAGCGCGGCTTCGACACTCAGGAAATCGTCGAAAAGCTGCATGAGAAAGGGATAGAGGTGAAGCCTCAGACCCTGACCAAATATCTGACCGAAGCCAGACGGCAACGGGAAGGACGGAAAACCCAAAAGAGAGACACCCCCCCGCCGCCTCCGAGACACGAACAACGCGGCAGCTTCATTGTTGCTGACATCCCGGATGATGAACTGTGAGAAAGAAACCACTCGGAGGAGAAACCGTCATGGCAAAAACGTACGGATATATCCGCGTATCCAGTACGGATCAGAACGAGATCCGCCAGCGCATCGTCCTTGAACAGCAGGCCATACCGCCGGGCCGTATCTTCATGGACAAAATGTCGGGCAAGGATTTCCAGCGCCCGCAGTATCAGGCCATGCTCAAGAGGCTCGGGCCGGGGGATTTGCTCTGCATCACCAGCATTGACCGGCTCGGCCGAAATTACGAGGAGATTCTGGAACAGTGGCGCGTGCTGACCAGGGAAAAGCGCGTGGATATCCTCGTGCTGGACATGCCCCTGCTCGACACCAGACGCGACAAAAATTTGCTCGGCACCTTCATTGCGGACCTTGTCTTGCAGGTGCTTTCCTTCGTGGCTCAGAACGAGCGAGAGAACATCCGCAACCGACAAGCCCAAGGCATTGCCGCGGCCAAACAGCGTGGCGTGCGTTTTGGTCGTGAGGTCAAACCCTTGCCGGACAACTTTCTGGAAAGCTGCGCCCTCTGGTTCAATGGCCGTATCTCCGGCTTGGAGGCCGCTAGAAGATGCCGGATGCCATCGAGCACCTTTTACCGGAAAGCCGGAAGCCTTCGGGAAAACAGCGGCGGTATTGTCTAATAAGGTGTACTTTTTGGGGAAATCAATTTTTCTTCCTTTTAGCTAAGAAAATAGTCCCTGTCAAACCTCGCTGGACATCAAATGTACCCTTTACCCCTCCTTACCGCAAAGTACAATTTTTGGGGAATAGGCGGGGTGGCATGCTGATATCTTCCCCAGACTTCTGGAAGAAGCCCTTATTACCCGTCTGCTGCAGCCGCCTTTTTACGCCCCACGGCGTTGTAAGGCCAACATTGAACTTGCAGTATGTTCAATACTGCTTCGCACAATGTTTGTCTTGCGCGTTGCCGATGGAGGATGACCCTATGGAGATAGAAAGCAATGTGAAGGAAAATGGCCTGTCTTGCATCAGATATATCAAGCTTGTGCTGAAACAGGCCATATCCTGACGGAGATGACTACGATGATTAAGCTTTTATTTATTGCGACAATGCTTTTCGCTACTCCTTGCATGGCGTGGGATGGCTATGATTACGATAAGGGAAGTTTTATAGAAATAGAAAAAGGAAATCTTGTCAGGAGGGGTAGGACAATTGAAATTTATGACTATGATGATGGTCAATACAAGGATGTTGAAGTCGAAAGCATTCAACGTATTCCCGGTGCGGTAGAAATTGAGGTTTTTGATTTTGAAACCGGCGAAAACAGAATTTTTGAAATGGATGAAAGATGATGTCCGTTCCGTTTAGATTTGAAGATGATGAAAATTTTGGAGTAATCACTGCTGAAAAGCAGTTCTTTACGGGAAAATGTATTCTGGATGTGTCCGCTGAGGTTTCTTGCCTTTACCATGTATCATATGATGCCAGAAGCAATCCCGAAGCAATTATTATTAAAATTTCCCCGAAAGGCGAGAACAGGCGATTAACGGAATCTGATTTGCGCGATTTTATGAACAAGCTTATTGATCACCAAACTTGGCTGGACTTGAACAAGGAATTTGGGGAGATCAGGCAAACAATTGTCGCGGAGGCTTTTTCTCCGCTCAAGAAGCTGTAAATGTATACCATTCTGCCATTCAACTTCACTCCTTTTGACGATTCCTTTCTCCTGGTGAATGAAGCCGGGGTCTTTACCTTTTTGAAGCAAAAAGACTTTGAAGATTTCATAAGGCACAATCTTTCCGAAAATTCGCCTATTTTTGACAATCTTGAAAGTGACCTGTTTCTTACCACTGGAGATGTTGATCAGGCTATCCGCAAGCTTGCTGCAAGATACCGCTCCCGTAAGGAATATCTGCGCGATTTCACAAGTTTGCACATGATGGTCATCACTTTAAGGTGCAATCAGAGATGTGGCTATTGTCAAGTATCCAGTGCCGATGAGGATTCCATAAAGTACGACATGCCCATTGAGACGGCGGAAAAAATAGTCGATTTCATCCTTTCCGCTCCCACCGATTTTCCCAAAATAGAATTTCAGGGTGGGGAGCCGACTATAAACTGGCCCACAATCGTCGCCACTGTGGAAAGAGCAGAAAAACGGTCTGCCGAACTTGGAAAAAATGTTGAATTCGTTATATGTTCAAACCTAATATTCATAACGGAAGATCAACTTCATTTTTGCAAGGATCATAAAATTGCTATTTCAACATCCCTTGACGGCCCCCGGAATATCCATGACAAATTCCGCAGAACTCGATTTGACAAGGGAACATATGATTCCTTTTTCCATAATTTAAAAAAGGCAAGAGAAATTGTGGGCGACAGAGTTTCTGCGCTCATGACAACCTCGGCAGAATCCCTGAACAGGCTGAACGAAGTCATTGACGAATATGTAAGACTCGGCATGGACGGGATATTCATTCGCTCCCTCAATCCTTATGGTTTTGCTGTCGAGAATGCCCGGCTCATAGGTTATCCCATGCAGGATTTTACCGAAAAGTATCTGGAAGCCCTTGAATATATCCTTAAGCTGAATGAGCAGGTCTATTTTCCTGAATATTTTGCGACCCTGCTCTTTACGAGGATGCTAACATTCATGCCCACGGGGTTTGTGGACTTGCAGTCTCCAAGCGGCGTGGGAATAGCCGGGGCGATTTACGATTTTGACGGATCGGTTTTCCCATCCGACGAGGCCCGGATGCTTGCCCGCATGGGCGACAGGCATTTTTGCCTGGGGAATATCAATGAGGGAACGTTCAAGGATATTTTTGGCGGTAAAAAGCTGCGGGAAATAATTTCCGCAGCCTGTGTTGAAACGACAGTTCCTTGCGGCTGGTGCGCTTACCAAGCTTACTGTGGGACAGATCCGGTGCGAAATTACCTTGAAAGTGGCAAGGAAAGCCGGAATATGGCGGGAACCCCATTTTGTATAAAACATAAAAGGATTTTTGAAGGACTTTTGCGGATATTACGGAACGCCGACGACAAGCGGAAATCGATAATCTGGAGCTGGATAATGAACAATCCGGGATTGGCAGGACATGAAACAGGGCAAAGGAATTCCTAACAGCAAATTTAACAGGATTGTTGGCATTGCCACCACAAAACCTGTTCCAGTAGCTTTGCGCCACAAACATATCTATGTTGGCGAAAAGGCAGGGTTGCATTCCCTCGGCTATGCCGGATGTATTTTTTCCGGCAAAGGCAAGGGTATTTTTCAACCATGCGCAATTACGCAGGCAGATATTTCTATAATAAACGACGATGACATCCTGATACTGGATGACAGCGGAAAGTTTGATTTCGTATGGGAAGCCGATTCACCACACAATTCATTTTTTCTGACCGGCAAGTGTAACGTGTCATGCCTGATGTGCCCGCAGCCGCCCAGTGATTTCGATAATCTGGCTTACGGCGAGGCAAGGAAAATTCTTAAGCTCTTACAAGGACGCGGGATTTCCGATATTTGCCTGACGGGTGGCGAACCGACGCTGATAAAGGACAAGTTTATTGCATTTCTGGCCCAGTGCGTGGCACAGCATCCAGAATCGCATATTTCTGTTCTCACAAACGGGCGGACACTCGCCGATATGGATTTTGTGGAACGCATTGCCGAAATCGATACATCCAATGTGATCTTTTGTGTCTCTCTCCATGGTGACAATCCCAGATTGCATGACACAATTGTCAGCAAGCCAGGTAGTTTTGAAAAAACGGAAGCAGGAATATACAACCTGGCTAGAAAAGGAATAAAAATTGAAATTAGGCATGTAATCACGAAGCTTAACTATAAACGATTGCCACAAATGGCACGGCATATGTATAATTATATGCCGTTTTGTGAGCATTATGCTTTTATGGCTATGGAGTTATACGGTGATGCAATCAAACATATCGATTGCATTATGATCAATCCTACTCAATATAAAAGTGAGCTTTCTGATGCTGCGCTTTTGCTTGAGCGGGCTTGCCTACCCGTTTCGCTTTACAACATTCCACTGTGTATGGCGGATGAACGCGTAAGACACCTTGCAAGACAGTCGATTTCAACATGGAAAAACATCTTCACGCAGGGATGCGACGAATGTTCGCAAAAATCCGAATGTAGTGGATTTTTTGCCACTTCAGAGAGGATACCTGTGGAAGATATAACCCCTTTTCATTAACTCAGAGGAGGTTTGGCATGAGAAGGATCGTTTATTTACTGTTCATGGCAATGGGCGTGTTTTCGTTGGAAGCTATTGAACAACCAGTCCAGCAGCCTGCGGATGCCCAGATTTGGCAGAACGCGGTGAAACAAGACAATTCCTATTTTTCCGATGTCATGAACAAAGCATCTGACGAAATGCTTGTGGCTGCCCATTACAGCCATTCAAGCCACTACAGTCATTCAAGCCACTCAAGCCACAGAAGTCACTACTCTTCTAGATATTAATTCAAATATCTTGCCGTTCCTGTATAAGTCATCTAGATGAAAATGCAGGAACGGCATGTTGTATAAAATAAAATAGATTATTTGAATTTGCGTTTTTATATATCATTTTGTCTTATCTTCTCATGTACAAAGTGCTTTTGCCTGCTTTCTGTGCATTCAAAGATGAAGCGTGTTATCCGAAAAACGCTGAAACAAGAATTTTTCATAGAAAGCGGAAACGTGTTCGAGAAACAAGGTCCACGCAAGTTCATTGGCGCAAGAGCGACGCAAGGCATCCAGAACCATGAGGCTTCCGACATGTTGGCCTTGCATACTTGATGCAACCGTCAATCTGCCAAGGCGAACAGCAGGAATATTCGGATAACGCGGCATCTTGCGAGCTATTTTCTCCGGCACGTTATCTAGAAGGACAGATGCCGCAGGCAAGGTATAATAGCCGATGATTTTATCCAGAGCTGTTTCCGTCCTGGCAACTATGGCTGTGGCAAAACCGCGCTTCATATCCTAGCTGGCAAGTTTTTGCAGGTAGATATCCACGGCCTCGCCACAGCTAAAGCCGCTTTTATCCATAGCAGGGGGATAAAAGGCCAAAAAGCAGCTTCATGCCTGAGTCACCCGCTCACCATACTCGCTGGTCAGGGATTTGAGAAACCGGTTTGACTCGGATACACTTTCTTCAGTCAGCGCCTTGGCCAATAACTCCTGGTCACGTAGGGTCAGACGAATCAGAGTTTGTTCGGCAATGCCCCGTTCTGCTTTTTCCAGGGCAGATTCAATGAGAAAATCCGTGCGAGTCCGGCCTTGCAGGGCGGCAACCCGGTCAATGGTATCTCGAACAGTCGGGGGAGTTCTGGCATCAATGCGGGAACATGGATAATTCAGAATTTTGAGACATGGAGGCCTTCTAAAAATATACACGGTTTTTTGCCGTACAAATCAAGGGGCTACAAATGCTGGGGGATTGACAAAGTTTGATTTTTTGAGCAACGGGGAAAATTCCTCTTTTTGGCCCATTCGAAGTTTCAGAAAAGGAGGTCGGAAGTTCAAAGCCTAAGCCATTCAACCTGACATGATTTTGCCCTGATGCGTCCATTGACTGGAGTATCAAGGAAAGTGTACACTAAAGCATAGGTTGTCATCAAATGCACCTTGTGCAAGTACGGCTCGGATATGTGGTAACTGGCTACGGAAACGGCGATGAGACAGGCCGAGATGATGCGAATGAGCTTTTTACTTATCAAATCGGGTGAGATTGATAAAAAATCTCCTTAAAAAGAGGAAAGCAAAATGGAATCCACAATAGAAATTGTATGTGAATTTTTAAAATATCTTATAAATACTATTACAAGTATGAGTTGGCAGATATTTGCTTTTTTTGTGCTTTTTATTTTTAAAGATAGCCTTATTGATTTTATATCAAAAATTAAAAATATACATGCAATAGGATTTTCTTTTGATTCAGATATTCAACAGCAAAGCATTGATTCTATCCAAAACAACTCAAGCCCATC
>NZ_DBMAFI010000065.1:0-17035 GCF_057864385.1 Bilophila sp.
CATCATCCCCAGGAAAACGGACGTGGTCCACGTCTCCGGCGAAGTGCTCATCCCCACCGCCGTGACCTGGGAAAAGGGCCTCTCCCTGAAAGGCTACCTCAACGGCGCGGGCGGCCTGTCCGATCGCGCGGATACGGACAATATCCTGATTGTCGGCCTGAACGGGGAAGTCTCCCACGCCAAGGGACAATCCATCGAACCCGGCGACCGTATTCTGGTCATGCCCAAGTTTGATTCCAAGAATCTGCAGCTGGTCAAGGACGTGACCCAGGTGCTCTACCAAATGGCCGTGGCCGTCAAGGTCGCCGTGGGGCTATAGGCTGTAGGAGGAAGTGGAGAATACGTTTTCTTCTCAAGCAAGCGGAGCTGTACTGGACAGGAAAGTCGAATCTACACAGGAAAGAAGCGCAAGCCTGCGCTGCCTGTGCAGGGCAGGAAGGAGGAGAACTTCATCCAGAAGCGTGAGCAAGTTTAAAAGAGGCGCATGCAAACGGACAGAATACGGATATAGAGTCTATCTTGTTGCCCGTAAGGACATGTTTAGTAACTTCATAAAACCATATGGGAGGGAATATGTTTAATGATAAAGTGCTACTAGTAACAGGTGGAACTGGATCATTTGGTCATATGTTTACCAAAATGACACTTGAGCGTTATCGTCCCAAAAAACTGATCATCTTTTCACGCGACGAAATGAAGCAGTGGGAAATGGCAAAAAAATTTGCAAACAATCCCTGTGTACGATTCTTTATTGGAGATGTTCGTGATGAAGATAGACTCCAATTTGCAATGCGAAATGTTGATTATGTAGTTCATGCTGCTGCTACAAAAATTGTTCCTACTGCTGAATATAACCCACAGGAATGTATAAAGACTAATGTTATAGGTGCTATGAATCTTATTCAGGCATGTGTACGCACTCAAGTAAAAAAAGTAGTTGCCCTTTCTACAGATAAAGCATGTAGCCCTGTCAATTTATATGGAGCTACAAAACTGACTTCTGATAAATTATTTAACGCTGCAAATATTCATTTTGGAGAAAATGAAACTCGCTTTGCTGTAGTTCGTTATGGAAATGTAATGGGTTCACGTGGTTCTGTTATTCCATTCTTTAAAAATCTGACGGAAAATGGATCCGAAACACTGCCCATCACAGATGAACGTATGACACGTTTCATGATCACACTTAATCAGGCTGTTGATCTTGTATGGAAGGCTTTTGCAGATATGGAGGGAGGAGAATTATATGTACGCAAGATTCCGTCCATGCGTGTCGTCGATATTGCACACTGTATCAACGAAAAGGCTCGCTTTGAATTCATCGGTATCCGCCCCGGTGAAAAACTGCATGAGCAGATGATTACTGCAGAAGATGCCATGCATACCTATGAGTATGATGAATATTACAAAATTATTCCCCCTATTCTAAACGCAGAGCGCAAACAGAAGCGTATCAAAGATGGAATCCAAGTTCCACCTGACTTCTGCTACGCAAGTAATACCAACACTGAATGGATGAGTATCGAAACACTGCGTGCCTGGCTCGCCGATATCAAGAACAACATCCTAGTCTAGCAAGAGGCTATTATGATTCCTTACGCGCGACAAGAAGTGCTACCTGAGGATATTGATGCCGTAACCAAGGTACTGAACGCAGAATTTTTGACCCAAGGACCGGTTATCCCCGCGTTTGAAAATGCCGTAAAAACCTATTGTGGAGCCAAGTATGCCGTGGCTGTCACCAGTGCGACAGCTGCCCTACATATTGCCTGTAAAGCGCTGGGGTTGAAACAGGGCGGGCTGCTCTGGACGACTCCCATTACTTTTGTGGCATCGGCAAACTGTGGATTGTACTGTGGTGCAGATGTGGATTTTGTCGATATTGATCCAATCACTTGGAACATGGATACGTCTGCTCTTGCCCATAAACTTGAACGTGCAGCACATGAAGGACGGCTTCCTGATATTGTTGTTGCTGTTCACTTTACAGGACAGAGCTGTGATATGGAAGCTATCAACAACCTATCGAATCAGTACGGATTCAAGATTATTGAAGATGCATCTCATGCCATCGGAGGTCGCTACAAAAATTCAATCATAGGCTCATGCACCTATAGTGATGTTACGGTCTTCAGTTTCCATCCCGTTAAAATCATTACCACAGGTGAAGGTGGTATGGCTTTGACCAATGATCCGGACATTGCAGCAAAGCTCCATTTGCTTCGGAGTCATGGCGTGACACGTGATCCCAAACTGATGCGACGGGACGATGGCGGCTGGTATTACGAACAGGTAGACTTGGGTTATAATTACAGAATCACCGATATTCAGGCAGCGCTGGGCCTCAGTCAGATGAAGCGCCTTGATGCCTATGTAGAGAAACGTCAGCAACTCTTTACACGTTACACGGCCTCGCTTGCCGCTCTGCCCCTGCACTTACCACACATAGCTCCCTACACCATTTCTGCTATCCATTTATACCCTATAATTATTGATAATTCTCGGACAAAACGGACACGCAGGGAGGTCTATGAGGCCATGCAGTCTGCCGGTATCAGAGTGAATGTACATTACATTCCAATACACACACAGCCGTACTATATGGACAGATTTGGTTTCAAGGCAGGCGATTTTCCCTATGCCGAACGCTATTATGCCGGTTGCCTATCCTTGCCCATGTATGCAGCCCTGACCTTTGAACAACAGGATACCGTCTGCTCTGTCCTTCAAGACATATTTGCGGAGTAACCATGGAAGCCACCGTAGCCATCAGGACAGATTATTCACCTCAAATAGGTTCGGGACACTACATGCGCTGCAGGACGCTGGCAAAAGCGCTTCAGAAGCGGGGCTGCCAAGTTACCTTCATGTTCCGGTACCTACCTGAATTCTGCCAAGAAGAATTGCGTAGGGAGGGGTTCGAGTCGTTCTCTCTGTCAACCCCATTCCTGCCGTCAGCGCCGCTGCCCAAAGACTATCATCTTCCCCGACACGCTTCCTGGCTTGGTGTCTCAAGTCTTGAAGATGCTGAAGCCTGCCGAATGGCCTGTTCTGACAGACAACCTTTTGACTGGCTGATTGTCGATCACTATTCCTTGGACATCATATGGGAAAAGGCTACAGCGTCATTACGGCGTCGTTTAATGGTCATAGATGATCTGGCAGATCGAGCACATGTCTGTGATCTGCTGGTTGATCAAAACTGTTATCGTAATGCTGAGCACCGCTATGAAAGCTCTGTTCCAGCCTCTTGTCTATGCCTACTTGGCTCACAATACGCCATCCTGCGTGAACAGTTCCGCATGGCACGGAAACGCATGATCCTACGAAAGGGGCCGGTCAGAAGGTTACTGATTTTCATGGGTAGTAGTGATTCAGGTAACTATACGCAGAAGGTGCTGAATGCACTTGCCCACCTGCGAAGCGTGCATCCTGAACACGTTGAGGTCATTGTGAGCCGCACTAATGCGCACCTTGAAAGCCTACGCGCGCAGTGTAACCGTCTGGGCTGGGATCTTATCACCGATACGCCCGATATGGCCGAACACATGTTGTTAGCCGATGCGGCCATTGGAGCAGCGGGGTCTACCAATCTGGAACGCTTTTGCATGGGTTTGCCAGCGTTCGTACTCTCGGTTGCTTATAATCAGGAACAGATGCTTGAAGACTGCAAGGCCCAAGGACTCTTGTGTGCGCATGAGAAGGACACCCCCCTGGAGGACGCACTCCTGGCCTTTCTGAAAGACGACGAACAACGCGAAGCCATTTCGAGACGCTGCATAACTACGGTGGATGGGCTGGGTGTAGACCGTATTCTTTCTGCTATGCAAAAACTTTTGCTACCCCAAAACCAGGAGCAACGCGTGTGATTTTATTCAGGGAAATTCTGAAGGAAGATGCTCAGAAGCTGCTTATGTGGCGCCTGCAACCGCGTGTGGCCGAATGGATGCTTACACAGGTAGACAATGACCTGCCCAAACAACAGGCGTGGATTGAAAGGACGCGGACTTCTGACGACACGTATCACTGGATTGTCCAAATCAAAGGAACTGACGCTGCCTATGCCAAGATTGAGAAATTTGATCCAATACAAGCTACCACTGAGATGGGATTTTATATTGGAGAAGAGCGGTATACCGCAATGACTGTAGGCATCTTACATGCGTGCTATGCGGCCTTGTTCAAGCACTTTGCGCTGAAGGCGATTCTAGGTAGCATCCTTGAGGGCAACAGTGTTTTAAGAATCCATAAATATTCGGGCTATGAACCTGACAGTGAACGCCCTTCCATCCTTGTGGACGGGAATCCACCACGGCGGCTCCTGCCCTACATCCTACGGCGCGAGGTGTTTTTGCAAAAGCACCCATGCCGGAATGTACCCGATCTACCTGTAGTCTTTTGGAAAGCCCACTCTCTGCACTCTTGCGTAGGTACAAGTGCAGAGTACAGCTAAGCGTATCGAGGCATTCATGCACTGTCTTGCCGTCATTCCCGCACGGGGGGGCTCCAAACGCCTGCCGCGCAAAAATTGTCTTCCATTCCTAGGGAAACCTCTGTTTGTGTGGTCCTGCGAGGCTGCACGTCAGAGCGGATGTTTTGAGCGAATTCTAGTATCTACTGAAGATGCAAAAATTGCAGCACTTGCCCGCGCACACGGTTTTGCTGTGGATAATCGCCCGGCAGAGCTTGCCACAGACAAGGCTGGTACAACGGATATTTGCCTTGAGCTACTTGAACGCCTTGAACAACAAGGTGAAATCTATGACATCATTGCGTTGCTCTATCCTACAGCCCCGCTCCGAAATGCTGATGATATCCGCAGCATGGTACGGCTTGTCCAACGAGAAGACACTGATTTTGTACACGCTGTGACGAGTTTTGAAGGGAATCCTTATCAAGTACTGTACCAGAACAGCAACGGCTATCTTGCGCCAGTCTGGCCGTTGCTCGTGCAAAAAAAAAGTCAGGAACTTCCCCAACCCTTTCGGGGTAATGGCAGCACCTACCTTGCAAAGACAGCTGCATTGAAAAGCGCCAGAACATTTTATGGTCCCCGCCTTAGAGGGTATCAGATGGACAGACTGCGCTCGGCTGATATTGATACGCAGGAAGATTTTGACATGCTCACAGCCTTTGCATCGATTTTAAAGGAGAATTCTCATGCGTGAGATGCAATTTGGAACACGTGTTATTGGTGATAAGCATCCTTGCTGCATTGTTCTTGAGGCAGGCCCTACCCATTACGGTCTTGAATCGGCCCTGGCTCTAGTTGACGCTGCTGCTGAATCTGGCGCCGATGCCATCAAATTTCAGATTGGTGATGCAAAACGCCTTATTCCCGATCCTAACGTCATGTTCACTTATACCTATCTTGTGAACAAAGCTACCGGCGAAACCGCAGTCTGTACGGAATCACTCCAAAAGATTCTGCTGCGCCGCCAGCTGTCAACGGATGAGTGGCGTACAGTAGCAGCACAGTGTAAAAAAAGAGGGATCACCTTCTTTGCTACAGCCTTTAATGTGGAAGATTTTGAACTGTTTCATGATATTGGAGTAGACTGTGTCAAGATATGCTCTGGGGATATCACCTATCATCATATCTTGCGCGAAGCAGCAAAGTATCCCTGGGTCGTGCAGATCGATACAGGCAGTTCAACTATTGGAGAAGTGGCTGAGGCTGTTGAAGTTCTCGAACAGGCGGGCACGAGTAAAATCATCATCAATCACTGCCCCAGTGGCTATCCTGCCAATCTGAACTCGATCCATCTGCGGGTAATCACATCGCTCAGAACGCTGTTCCCCTATCCCATTGCCTTCTCAGACCATAACCCGGGTAGCACTATGGACATCGTTGCTGTAGCTCTAGGGTGTAACATGCTTGAAAAAACGATTACACTTGATCGTACTATCCGCAGCCCAGAACACATCATGTCTTTGGAACCTCAGGAAATTTGTACCTTTATCCAGACGATACGTGATGTAGAGACAGCGCTTGGCAACCCGCGCCGCCTCAAGACGCCTGAAGAGCGCAAGGCATTCCCAGTGGGGCGCCGTTCCCTCATAGCGCGTATGGATATTCCAGAAGGGACCATCTTGACACAGGAGCATCTGGATTACGCACGGCCTGGAGATGGCTTACCTCCAAGCCTTGACACTTTGTTGATCGGTCAAAGAACGGTTTGTGCCAAGGTACGGGGAGAGCGTTTTTCGCTTTCCGATATTGTCTGATGGTACGGCTGGGACAGCCTCCAACACTTTTTCAGCACCATGAAGCATACTCAGGAGACAAAGATGCATGAGTTTCTTCTCGGCCATCTTACTGTTGGTATCAGACAACCACCAATAATCGTGGCAGAATTATCAGGAAACCACAATCATTCTCTCGAACGGGCGCTGACAATGGTCGACAAAGCCGCAGACGCCGGTGCGCAAGCCATTAAACTGCAAACCTTCACGCCAGATACCATTACGCTCAATGTTCACAGAAACGAATTCGTCATCTCCAACGAAAAAAGTCTGTGGTACGGGCGTTCGCTCTATGAGCTGTATGAGGATGCAGCCCTGCCCTGGGAATGGCATAAGCCGTTGTTTGAGCGGGCTGCAGAGCGCGGTCTGATCGCCTTTTCAACACCCTTTGATGCCACATCCGTGGACTTTCTTGAGACGCTGAACGTCCCCTGCTACAAGATCGCCTCTTTTGAAATGACCGATCTCAACCTGATCAGGAAGGTGGCCGAACAGGGAAAGCCCATGCTCATGTCTACAGGTATGGCCAGTTTGGAGGAAATTGCTGAAGCTGTGCGCACAGCACGCACACACGGCTGTCAGGATATTATCCTTCTGAAATGCACAAGTTCCTATCCTGCCAGACCAGAACAGGCAAATCTAAGCACTATCCCACATCTCCGCGATACCTTTGGTGTCCATGTGGGCCTTTCCGATCACACCATGGGAGTAGGCGTAGCAGTTGCTGGCGTGGCGCTCGGCGCTGAGCTGATTGAAAAACATTTTACGCTTAAACGATCCGATGGTGGTGTAGATTCAGCTTTTTCACTCGAACCTGAAGAGCTGGAGACATTAGTGCATGAAACGCACAATGCTTGGGCTGCCCGCGGGCGAATTTTCTACGGCCCGTCAGACGGCATGGAAGCATCAGAAAAACAGAATCGTCGTTCGTTGTACTTTGTGCGTGAGAAACATGCCGGGAGTGTGGTGGAACCAGAGGACATCCGTTCGGTGCGCCCGGGTCTGGGGCTGCCTGTAAAAGACTACGATCTGATTATTGGCAGAACCCTGAAAGAAAACGTGACGCTGGGTACTCCCACAGCCTGGCATCTTTTCGTCTGACACCCTGTTCCCACAGGATTGTTCTGCCTGCCCTGTGACGGAATTGAGACTGAGGTCTTCCTTATTATGATGAATCGCAAGCTACGCAAACTGATTCGCCATCCCAAAGCCTTTTTCAAGGACTCTCGCCTAGTACTGACCATCCGCCGGATCATGAAGCTGGGCTTTCCCCTAATCAAGGTAGGAGCCAACTGGAAAAATACCACAGCCCCGGTGGCAATCATGCTGGGGTTCCTGCCCTGGAAACGCAAGGACGCCGCAAGCTATCTCCACGAATTCAGAACCCTGTTTGCTGAAAGCAATGCACCTATCGAAGCATATGCCGACAAGATCCTTGCCTACTCGCCCTTGTGCATCATCATCTGGGGCTACAACGAGCGCTATGACGTGACGGCTTTTTCGGCCCGGCATGCCATTCCTGTGTATCGTATGGAAGATGGTTTTCTGCGGTCTGTCACACTTGGTTCAGCACATACCAGACCCTATTCTCTTGTCCTTGACAAAAGCAGTCTCTATTTCAACGCCGAAGAGCAGTCTGACCTCGAAAAGCTGCTTGCAGCGTATGATTTCAACCAGTCTCCGGAACTGCTGCAGCGAGCGGAACAGCTCATCGCCTTCCAGAAGGAATTCGGCATCAGCAAGTATAGCTTGCCCGCTGGGAAAGGGAGCAACCTTACGAAATTGGTGCCCCGGAAACGCTGCATACTGGTCATCGGACAGGTGGAGAATGACAAGTCCATCCTCTATGGTCGGGGGGAGAACTGGACCTGTACCCGGCTGATTCAGCTCGCCTGTGAGGAAAATCCGGACTGCGAAATTCTCTACAGGCCGCATCCGGATGTGACACACGGCATGAGAACAGACAATGTTCGCTTGGGCAGTCTGCCTTCCCGGTGCAGGATCGTTGATCGCGATGAACCACTGGCAGAACTGTTCGCTCTGGTTGAACGTGTCTATGTTATTACATCTCTTTCCGGCTTTGAAGCGCTCCTTCACGGTCTGCCCGTCACAACCGTGGGTCTGCCGTTTTATGCAGGCTGGGGACTCACAGATGATCGCTTCCCTGACCATCAGCGCAACCGCACACTGACACTGGCAGAGCTCTATGCCGCAGCCTACCTTCTGTATCCCCGATATATCCTGAACCTCCAGAACAGCTTGGATGGCTGTCAGAAGACTCTGTTCAAACTGTGTGAAGAAAAAAACGGCATAAAACTGCTCGGTACCAACTGGGAAAACGGCAGGAAACCAGTAGCACTCCTGTATGGTGTTGGCCCTCAGGCAAGCCAGCTTCTGACTGAATCCCTTGCCGGATACCGGGTGGCCCGGCTTCGCGAGAAAGATATGGATCTCATCCGTATCTGCCGCACCATGAAAGTCAGGACACTTTTTGTCGGAACCATGCCGCTATCTGAAGAGATCCTCCGTCAGGCCAGACAGGAACACATTGAGCTTGTTGCTGTCACCAGAGGACTTGATTGTACAGGCACCGCCCCCAGTACCGGTTGCCCCGAATCCTTGGTGCTGGAGCCCTTTCCTCAAGAAATTCCGGAAGCCTTTGGCCAGAATTTTGACAGGCTGACAGAAATCTTAGGAGAATTCCCTGTTGCTGAGTATACCGGGCAGATCGCCAGCATGAAAATGCTCCTTCCGCTCAATCGCCTCATTGCCCGTAGTCTTGACCAGCTTGCCAACAGCAAGCCGTCTCAAGGCATCATCCCATTAAGAACAGGTCAGGGAGAGCGCATACTTGTTCTGGCAAAATCCGCTGATGATGCTCACACTCTAGGAAGCCTTGCCCGTCAGGAACATCCCGATGGGGAACTCTTTATCATTCTGGAAGACAAGGGCTCACCCACCCATACCTTACCCCCTGACTGGCATGTATTGCCAGACACTGCCCTGCAACGGACACTGGATTTTGTCGACTGCGTGTACACCAAAGATTCACTGTATGCGCTTGAGGCGTTACGGTGTGATTTACCTGTGATTGTAAGCGGCAAGCCTTTTTATGCGGGTTGGGGCTTCACGGATGATCGCCAGCCAATTGAGCGCCCGCGAAAGCTCAGCCGTGAAGCATTCTTTTATGCCGTATTTGTACTCTATCCCCGTTATATCAGCAGTCCAAAGAACTCATTGACAGGCTTTTTCAGCACGAGTCTGAAGAAATCGTTTAAACAGCTTGGCAAGAAACTTGATAAACAACCCTTTGGAATCACAATTGATAAAGGAAATGAGGTAAAACCGGCCAAAGATGTGCAGCTCAAAGCACTCATTAAGGATCTTGGCAAACTTTGCCAGACACCTGGCTGGTACATGGTGATGATCTGCCTGCTTTGGAGTTTTGGAAAGAAAAATGAACAGGCACAGCTCCTGAACTGGGCTGAAACACAGCTTCCAGCAGACGTTTTGCCAGTTCTTTTGCAACTCCTGGCACAAACGGAGCAGGATGTTAATATCCGCTGGCGACTGGTTCGCTCATATGCCCGGGCAGGGCGTTCCAAGGAAGCCCGATTGCTGCTTGATGAACTCCAGGGCCGGATACCAGAAAACACCAATGAGAAAAAGCCGGTATGTTCTTCTGCAACGGCGTTTCAGCTTGCCCGTATCCACAAGGAGAATCATGATGCAGAGCAGAGCCGGCAACAGTACCTGCTTGCCTTGGCAGGAGGTAAGACATCTCTGGCCACACTTGAAGAGCTTGCCGATATCCTTGCTGAATGTATGGATTTTGAAAGTTCTGCCGCACTAGACAGGCTGCTGTATTCACTGGCAGTACAGAAGAAATCTGTTGCCCTTGCATCTCGTTCCCTTGTCGGTCTGACAGTGAGCAATGCCCGCGCGGGGAACAGAGAGGAAGCACTGCTCTGGCTCGCGTTGCTGAGCAGCAGGAGCATGAGTGAGGCCATGCGCGCTGTTGACGTGACCCAGACCTTCTGGGTGCGTCAATTTCCGGGAGTCAGCATCTATACCTGTATCCGGGCATGGGCCAATGACACGGGAACGCTTGAGCAACGAGTCAAGATCCGTATGTTTGCTTCAGAATTTGACGAGGCTATCCATCTTATGGATTCCAATATTCAGAAGGTTTCTGACAGTATTCAGCTTTCTTTGCTTTACGCGCGAATCAAGTTTTTCCTTGGCGAATACGATGAGGCAGAACATTCTTATTCCTATATCGTGCGCAGGTTTGGGCTTTCACCATCAACCTGTTACAACTATCTGTATTT
Source organism: Bilophila sp. (assembly GCF_057864385.1). Taxonomy (NCBI): domain Bacteria; kingdom Pseudomonadati; phylum Thermodesulfobacteriota; class Desulfovibrionia; order Desulfovibrionales; family Desulfovibrionaceae; genus Bilophila; species Bilophila sp. The sequence goes on from NZ_DBMAFI010000065.1 coordinate 10,578, forward strand.
CTGCCTGCATACGGGACGTTACGACAAACTTGGTGAGATGATGGAGCGTTGCAGGAGGATGAACTTTGCCAACAAAACGTATTTCCAGACATGCCTGAAAATGAATCATCGTGATATCGGGGGAAATTTCCCCGACTTGTGCGACCTGGATCGCCACAATGAAATGCGGCATCTGCTTGGTGACAAATGCGTACGTTCCTTGGATGAGCTTCGCGAGGGCGAACGTCTCCTCGTGGTGGCCTGTTCCGGTGTTGGCGACGAAATTGGCAATGCTATTTTCTATCAGCGTATTGTTGAACGGTGCTGCGGTCAGACCACGTTCACTTGTGATCCGCGCCTCTACAGCTTCTTTGCCCGCTCACTTCCCCATATTCACCTAGAACCGGTGTACAGACTGCGCCACCTCACCGACCTAGAATCCTCTTCCGGAGAGTTTACGGATTTGCCGTCTTCTGCCTTTGTCTCCATGTTCGACAACCATGGTTACGCACTGTTCAAGAAAGCAGACAAGGTCATTCTCGATTTTGATGCGGTTCGTAGCGTGATAAGAGGCTATGAGGATTTGTCCGGTCTTGCACGCATGAAAGCCGACGAAAATCTTGTGCGCCAGTATCAAGCACAACTGCCGGATGACGGCAAACTCAATGTTGGCCTCTGCTGGAGGAGTGCGCTCAAACGCTATTCCCGCGCAAGAAACTACTGCGACATTGAAGAATTTGCTCCTCTCCTCCAAAGAAACGATGTGCGCTTTGTGATCCTGCAATATGATGGAGTTTCCCCCCATGAGGCAGCATGGCTGGAAAAGGAATTTCCGGGTAAAACGATGTCGTTTGAATGCCTTGATATGTTCAAGGAACTTGATGGACTTGCCGCTGCCATCTCGTCCCTTGATCTGATCATCTCCCCTGCCGTCAATATTCGTCAATTCTCCGGATGTATGGGGATTCCTACATCTTTTCTGGTGTCGGGAACCAGTCTTGAGTGGCGCAAGGCAGAACAGGACGATCATGATGTGATCTATCCCCACACAGTGCACAGGCGAATTGAGAAAAGCGAGGACATGATTACCTATCTTCAGCAGGATATTGATAACGCACTGAAGAGAAAGGGTTCAGGAGCAGTCAGGCGTCTTCCAGAAACCGACCATGCGTCATCGCATAGCCTGGCGCCCCTACCTGCACGTTGTACAAAAGGAGCTTGCCCATGTTGCTGACAGGAAAAACAGCGTTGGTCACCGGAGCTTCCCGGGGCATTGGTAGAGCCATTGCGACATTGTTCGCTTCTGAAGGAGCTCTTGTCTATGCCAATGCAAGAACGGTTGGCTCTCTGGATGCCGTTTCAGACGAATACAGGGAGCGCCATCTGACATTCCGTCCGCTCTATTTTGATGTCTGTGACACGGCTGCCATCAGGACAACCCTGATGACAATAAAAAAAGAAACAGGAAAACTCGACATTCTGGTCAACAACGCAGGAATCATGTCTAGTTCACTGCTAGGCATGACCTCCAAGAAAAGTGCTCAAGAGCTCTTTGACGTCAATGTCTTTGCTCCTCTTGAGCTTATGCAGATGGCAAGCAAGCTGATGCTACACCAGAAAAGTGGCAGCATCATCAATCTGTCCAGTATAGTTGGTGAAAGGGGCAATGCAGGGCAGGCTGCCTATGCCGCTTCAAAGGGAGCTGTTAGTGCGTTGACCAAAAGTGTATCGCACGAACTTGCCCCACATGGTATTCGCGTCAATGCCGTGGCTCCCGGCTATATTGATACAGATCTTTTTAATGCGGAGAAACAGGAGATACGCGAACAGGTACTGTCAAGAGTGAAATTGGGCCGCATCGGTACACCAATGGATGTGGCAAGGGTATGCCTTTTTCTGGCCTCGGATCTTTCCGACTATGTTTCTGGACAAATCATCGGTGTTGACGGTGACATTCAATGAGAGGATCACATGACTAATCTTGAAAAATACAATGATGTTTTTTGTAAAGTCTTGAATATCACAGAGAGCAAGCTGGCAGGACTGACCTACCGATCAATAAATGAATGGGACTCTGTAGGACATATGAGCTTGATCGCCGGTCTGGAAAGTACTTTTGATATCATGTTTGATACAGAGGATATTCTGGATTTTAATTCATATGAACATGGAAAAGAAATTCTGGAGAAATATGATGTTCTCTTTTGAGCGATTTTCCACATCTCCAGCATTGTTCTGTGATGATGGTAGGACAATAAGCTATGCAGAACTGAGCAGGGAAATTCAGCGTCTGTCATCTACCATACCAGAACGTTGCCTGATCTTTTGTCTGTGTCGCAATAGTGCTGGTTCAGTATTGGGTTATACGACCTGCCTTAACCATGGGCTGGTCCCGCTTTTGCTGGCAGAAGAACTTGATCCTGCGCTGCTTGATACGCTGCTGCGCGTTTATAAACCGGCATTTTTGTGGGTGCCGGACGAGAAGGCAGTTCGTTTTGCAGACATGAACCCGCGTCACCATGTCTGGGGATATACATTGCTGGAAACCGGTTATGGTGAAGGCTATCCACTGCATGACGATCTTTGTCTACTGCTCACCACCTCCGGCTCAACGGGCAGCCCTAAACTAGTCCGACATACACGTGAGAACCTGCGTTCCAATATACGCTCAATTATTGATTACCTAGCTATCACCCCAGCAGAGCGTCCCATTACCACGCTGCCCATGCATTACACCTATGGGCTGTCTGTACTCAATATTCATCTTGCCGTTGGTGCCACCATCATTCTAACGGAACATACTGTGATGCAGAAGACTTTCTGGGAACGTTTCAAGGCGTGTGAGGCTACATCCATAGCGGGCGTACCCTATACGTATGCAATGCTCAAACGTCTGGGTTTCTTCCGTATGGACCTGCCCAGTCTGCGGAGTCTCAACCAAGCAGGAGGTAAGCTCCCGCCGGATCTCCAAGATGAATTCATTGCTTGGGCTGAAAAAAACGGACGAACATTTTATGTGATGTACGGTCAGACAGAAGCTTCTCCGCGCATGGGATATCTTCCATGGGAAAAGGCACGAGAAAAATATGGCTGCATGGGTATTGCCATCCCCGGAGGTAGCTTTTCTCTCATTGACACTAATGGAACTGTCATTAGCACACCGGGGGTAATAGGGGAACTTATCTATAAAGGCCCCAATGTGACGCCGGGTTATGCTGAATGTGGTGAAGATCTAGGTCATGGCGATGAGCGGCATGGTGTTCTCCATACCGGTGATATGGCCAAATTTGATGCCGATGGTTTTTTCACGGTAGTGGGCCGGAAAAAACGATTTTTAAAAATTTTCGGCAACAGGGTTAATCTTGACGAGATTGAATGCCTACTCCGCGAAGCGTTTCCTGCAATAGACTCTGCCTGTGCTGGAGTAGATGATCTGATGTATGTGTTCATCACAGATGCCACTCTCGGCGAAACCGTAAAAAAATTTCTCACTGACAAAACACGGCTCCACCACAGTGCCTTCCGACTTATCCCTATTGAGGCCATTCCCCAAAATACTTCTGGTAAGACACTGTACCAAGCCCTTGAGACATACTATGCATAATTTGAATGATGTTTTCAATCTGCCTCCCTTTGGAGTAAACGCCAAGACAAAGCAGGCAATGCTCAGTAGTCATCTGTGGAATCTCACGCGGCAACACTATGAAACCTGTACGGTATACCAGGGCATCCTAGACGCTCTCGGCGTGTCTCCTGACGATCATGCACAAGACTGTGAGTGTGTGCCTTTTCTACCGGTAAGCCTCTTCAAGAAATTGGAACTCAAGAGTATTCCACAAGATGACGTTGTTAAGATCCTAACATCGTCTGGCACAACCGGTCAGGCCGTTTCGCGTATTTTTCTAGACAAACACACAGCTACGAACCAGCAAAAAGCCCTAGCGGCCACGTTCAAAGCATTTACCGGGGCATCCAGAATGCCCATGCTCATTCTGGACACCCCTTCCGTACTGAAAAATCGATACATGTTTTCAGCGCGTGGAGCCGGGATTTTGGGCTTTTCGTTGTTTGGTATGGACAGAACCTATGCCCTCAATGAAACGATGGAACTGGATTTCCCCGCTATTGAATCCTTTTTGGAACGCCATGAGGGGCAACGTATTCTGCTTTTTGGTTTCACATTTATGATCTGGCAGCATGTTTACAAGGCACTGCAAAACGCACACCGCCGACTCGACTTCTCAAATGGACTGCTCATTCATGGAGGTGGTTGGAAAAAACTCGCAACTGAATCACTTGATCCTGCGGGCTTTAAGCAGGCTCTCTATGATGTCAGTGGTCTCCGATCTGTTCATGATTACTACGGGATGGTGGAACAGACCGGCTGCATTGCCCTAGAATGCGAATATGGTCATCTACATACGTCCATATTTGCCGATATTATCATGCGTCGTCCACGCGATCTGTCTGTCTGCTCGCCAGGTGAAAGGGGAATTGTACAAACGCTCTCGATTCTGCCTGAGTCCTATCCGGGACATTCGCTGCTTACAGAAGATGAAGGGACTTTGCTTGGTGAAGATGACTGCCCCTGCGGTCGTTTTGGCAAGTACTTCATCATCCATGGACGATTGAAAAACGCTGAAATTCGAGGTTGTAGTGATACCTATGCCGCAAGTTATGCCTGATCGTGAGAAATTGAGCTATGTCATTGGGTCAGATACCATTGTGAACGCCATGCCGTACCTGCCAGCGCGCGTTCCCTTTGACGATCTTGTTCTGGATTTTCTACAAGCCCTGTCAGAACAGTTGCTGCGCGATACCGCACGCTATCCCGATGTGGCAACATTTGCTTTCTGGTGTCGCCGGGCAGCTCTGGAAAAAGAAAAAGCAGCCTATGGCAACCGGGGAATCCGTCTTGGTCGGGGCGTCATTTTTCATAGCACGCCTTCCAACGTGCCAGTCAACTTTGCCTTCAGCTTTGTTGCTGGTCTACTTGCTGGAAACGCCAATATTATTCGTCTTCCAGCCAAGGCATTTCCCCAGGTAGAGTGTATCTGTAAGGTCATTGCAGCCCTTTTGCGTGATACATTTCGTGAGCTTGTCCCTTATGTATGTATGGTGCGTTATGCTGGATCACCACTTCTGAACGATTGGTTCTCAGCACACTGTGATGTCCGTATTGTCTGGGGCGGCGATGACACGGTAACAAGGATACGCCGTTCACCGCTTCCCCCACGCTCAACAGAAATTCCCTTTGCCGATCGCGTATCCTTTCTTGTGATCCAGGCGGATGCATATCTCAAGACCCCGGACAAGCGGGCTCTAGCTCTGCATTTTTATAACGATACCTTCCTATCCGACCAAAATGCCTGTACATCGCCATTTCTTGTAGTTTGGTTGGGGAATCAGAAGGCCCAGGCCCGAAACATTTTCTGGCATGAAGCGCGGGAAGCCGCAGCACTTTATGCGCTTACGCCTGTACAGACTGTAGGAAAACTGGACTCCCTTTGCATGGTGGCTGCCCAACGACATGCCCGCCTTGAACCAGAACAAGACTGGCTGATAACGCGGGTTCTTGTTGACGAGTTAGATGCAGGACTTCTTGATCTTAAATATCACAGCGGCTTTTTCTTTGAGTATGAAGCAGAAAGACTGGAAGCTATCTTGCCTCTCTGTACTCGACGTTGCCAGACCATCACATACTGGGGACTGGACAAGACTGAACTAGAAAATTTTGTGACTCGCTGCCGCCCAGCAGGCGTAGATCGCATTGTTCCTATGGGCCATTCCATGGATTTTTCCCTTGTCTGGGATGGTATTGATCTTATTGATGCTCTATCACGTGCAGTAACGGTATCGTAAATCTGTTCTGTTCCCTTTCAGGAATACTGTTCCTATAATCCTGTTTCCCTTGTTTTTCACGGCGAACGCAATTCCAACTATCAATGCTCACAGGAGTTCCCAAATTAGGAACTCCTGTCTGTGCCAGTTTCTTGAAGATTGGCCTAGCTGCATCAAAAAACGTAAGGTTTCTGCAAAACTCAGCCAAAGCATCTGCTCTTCCGGACAGATTGAAATAGAGTATGCCCTGATGTACCGAAAATGCAGGTACTGACTTATGACACATAATAAAACCAATTTGACGACTGAAAACACTGATCACCATCTTCTGCCCCACTCATGGAAACTTTATCGTTTGACAAACCTGTCTACCTTTCTCGGTAGTTCCATACATTGGGTTTCAGTCCACCGTAACGGATCCTTTTCTTGTGTCCTCGGCTGGGGCCACAAGCCCACAGCGGACAAGGCCCGTCGCTATGCCGCTCAACATAACCTCCCTTACATCGCGCTTGAGGACGGCTTCCTGCGCTCCCTTGACCTTGGCTGCAAGGGGGCGCAGCCGCTCTCTCTGGTCGTGGATCATACGGGCATCTATTACGATGCCGGAGAACCATCCGATCTGGAGGATCTTCTCAATG
>NZ_DBMAFI010000066.1:0-16997 GCF_057864385.1 Bilophila sp.
GAACCTTTCTGGAGAAAGGTTCTCCTCCCCCTCCCCAAACCCCACCCCCTCCACTCCCAAGACTTTCGGCCTTATCGAATCCCTCTTGTCGGTTTTGCCTGTGGCTTGCAGAGGATTGGTTGAGGCGGGACAAAAGGGGACGGTTCCATCCGGGGGACGGATGGGGCCGTTTTTTTGGGGGGGAATGGGGCGTATTGTTTTGGGATAGGGTTTCTTTTGGGGGCTGTCAGAGCATGCGGCTTTCATCTCCACAGCACGGTGAAAATAGGGCCTTTTTCTCCAGTTTTCCCCTTGGCGGACTTCATGGTTGAGGCATTTTGCTGGTTATTCCTTTGAAGCTTCAAGGGAAAAGGCAGCAATTCCATGGCACAGCTTTCTTTTTCAATGCCGTTATGCCGTTTCAAAACGCAAGCTCCTCGATAGGAAGTTGTTCTTGCCGCCGGGGGCGGAGTCCCTTACCATCGGCGGAGACATTCAACAAGGAAGGATAGTGCCTGATGTCATCCTGCAAACGCTGCGGCCAATGTTGCCGCCTTGGGGGGCCGGTGCTGCACAAGGACGACTTGTCCCTGCTCGATCGCCTTGATGCCCCGGCCAAGGAAACCGTCCCGTTCGGCATGGCCGATCTGGTCACGTTGCGTACCGGCGAGCTGGTTCGTGACGATGTGCTCGGCACCCTGACGCCTCTTGAGGGCGAATGCGTAAAGCTGGCCCCGTCCAAGGGCCGGACGGATTGGGAATGCCGTTTTCTCGTCCGTATGCCGGACGCCTTGCCGGGCCGGGACGCCGGATGTGCGATTTATGGCCGCCGCCCTTCCCAGTGCCGGGTGCTGAACTGTTCCGACACGCGGGGCATCGCCGAGCTGTACGCCCATGACCGAGCTTCCCGCACGGATGTGATGCGGGCCGTGGGCGCGCCGGAGGAATGGCTTGGCCTGTTCCCCGCCTATGAGGAAATGTGCGCCTATTCGCGCATCGCGCCGCTGGCGAAGCTTGTCATGCCGCCGATCAATCCCGGCACGCCCGCCGAAAAGGAAGCCACCGAAGCCCTGCTGGAAACGGTGCGCTACGATATTTCGTTCCGCCAACTGTGCGTGGAACGCGGCAACATCCCGGAAAGCTGTCTTCCCTTCCTGCTTGGGCGTCCGCTTTCCGAAACGCTCTTTATGTTCGGCTTGGCCCTGACCCGGAACAATAACCGGATGGGGCTTGTCCGCCGGAGTGAGGGAAGGTATGGTGGCCCCGTATTTCCCGACGGGAAAGATCTTTACAGATAATCGCACCATCAAAGGAGCGTTTGCCATGCCTACTCCTCCATGTATCCTCACCATCGCCGGTTCCGACTCCGGCGGCGGCGCGGGCATTCAGGCCGACCTCAAAACCATCACCGTTATCGGCGGGTTCGGGATGAGCGTCATTACCGCCCTGACCGCGCAGAACGGCGTGGGCGTCGCGGGCATCCATGCCCCGGAACCGGGTTTTGTGGGGCTTCAGCTCAAAACGGTTCGGGAAGGCTTCCCCATCGCCGCGGCCAAGACCGGCATGCTGTTCTCCGCCGAAATCATTGAGGCGGTCGAGGCCGGATTGCAGGGGCGCGAGTTCCCGCTTGTGGTTGATCCCGTCTGCGTAAGCCAGAGCGGGCAGCGGCTCCTCCGCGAGGATGCGGTCAATGCCTTGCGCTGGCACATTCTGCCCAAGGCCGATCTCCTGACGCCCAACCGCCCGGAGGCGGAACTGCTCGCGGACATGAAGATCGATTCGGAAAAGGATGTTGACGTCGCCGCGCGCAAGCTCCTCGATATGGGCCCCAAGGCCGTGCTCATCAAGGGCGGGCATTTCGGCTCGGCCTCCGATGCAGAATTCACGGACTGGCTGGCCCTGCCGGGCGAACCGCTTGTTGCGTTGAGGCAGCCCGGAGTAAAGACCTTGAACAACCACGGCACAGGCTGCACGCTGTCCGCCGCCATTGCGGCCTATCTGGGGCTTGGGCTCGGAATCCGGGATGCCATCGTGCACGCCCAGAAGTTCCTGAATCATTGCCTGCGCCACGGGTACGCGCCGGGGCTCGGTGCGGGCCCGCCCAACCACGCCTCATGGATTGCCAAGCGGGTTGACGAATAGCTTCCCCGGCGGAGAAAAGGGGACGTCCGTACGCCGCTGCGCCCGGAACGCCGTTTTGGGATCTTTTCTCCGCCATAGCATTGTTTCCGGCTCTGTCAGGGCATCTGGTTGTTTTATGTCTACAATATGCTGAAAATATAGGTTCTTTCTCCGGTTTTCGCTGATGGCCCCATGATTGGGGGATTTTATCGGTTATTCCTTTGGAATTTCAAGAAAACATCAACCGTTTCCTATGGCGCGGCCTTGTTTTTTTCCTGTCTTGGGAGGTTCGGCTGCCGGCGCACGGGAATATTTCGTCCCGGTGAGAACGTCGCCTTGCCTTCTATGCCAACATGCCTTATCTTTTTTTATTATGACGACATCTGCTCTCTATCCGCGTTGGCTGCAATGCGGCCTCTCCTCAGCCGAAAGGACTTGGATCAGCCTGCTCTAAGTCGCCCTCCGCGCGTCTTTGTTCTTTCTTTTTTGCTGTTCGGGCGTTGCCGCGCTCTGTTCGCGTGTATGCGCCTCAAGACGACGGAGTTTTTTATGTCTTCTGTATCGCATGTGAAGCATTGGTTTTTTTTGTTCTGTGCCATTCTTTTTGAAGTGGGCGGGACTTCGGTGATGAAGATGTCCCAGCACGAAGGCTGGCTCCTCGGCCCCAATGCGGGGCTTATAGCCATGTTCGCGCTGATCGGGCTTTCGTACTACTGCCTTGCGCTTGCCGCGACCGGGCTTCCCATCGGCGTGGCCTATGCCTTCTGGGAAGGCCTCGGGCTGACCATGATCACGCTCGTAAGCGTCTTCCTGCTCGGTGAAGCCATGAACCTGCAACGCTTCATGGCGTTGCTTGCCGTTCTCAGCGGGGCGCTGTTGATCCATCACGGCACATCCGAAGGCGGGCCCGCCCAGCGTCCCGCCAAGGCGGGGGCGGCGTCATGAGTTCGTTCTTTTCGCTCTCGCTGTTGGCTGTGATCGTTGCCGCACTGCTGGATATTGTGGCCAACCTGCTGCTTGCCAAATCGCAGGGGTTCCGGCGCAAGTTCATAGGGTTCGCTTCGCTCGGCATGGTTGGGCTGGCCTTTTACTCACTTTCGCTCGCCGTGCGGGATATGGATCTCGCGGTGGCCTATGCCATGTGGGGCGGTTTCGGCATCCTTGGGACTTCCATCGGCGGCTGGTTCCTGCTCGGCCAGAGGCTCAAGCCCTGCGCATGGCTCGGCATGGTGCTGCTCATCGGCGGCATGACGGTATTGAAGTTGAGTTAGCGTAAAGAGCATAGAAATATTGGGGAAGGGAGGGAAAACTTTTCTGGAGAAAAGCTTTTCCCTCCCTTCCCCAAACCCCATCCCTCCCTTTCCAAAGACTTTTGACGTTATCGAATCCCTCTTGCCAGCCTTCCCTGTAGGTATGGAAAGCGCTTCGGCGCGGCGTTCTTGGGGGGCGGTCTTCCCTGTAAAGAGGGAAGGAGCCGGTTCTCTTGCTGATTATCTCGGTTGTCCGTCTTCTTCCCGTTTTTACTGGAGATCTGGACAGCAGGGTATCGGCATTTCGCGTTGCTCCTGCCGACAGTTTTCACTGAAGATATGAAAAGAGCCTGAACAAGAATAGGTTCAGGCTTTTGTTTTTGGTTGCGTCATGGAAAACGGTTATGCCTTCTCGAAGGCTGTGTCCTAGAAAATGGTTGATGCTTTTTTCCTTGAAGTTCCAAAGGGATAACCAGTAAAATGCCTTGGCTATGGATTCCGCCAAGGGGAAAACTGGAGAAAAAGCTGCATTTTCACCGCGCTGTGGAGATTAAACAACCACATACTATGACAGAGCCTTCTTGAAATTTCAAAGGAATAACCAAATAAAATACCCCCAATTACGGACTCCATCAGCAGAAAAATTGGAGAAAAAGCCTTTATTTCCAGTATACTGCTGAAATAAAGCAACTACATACTATGACAGCTCCTTAAGGGAAAAGAAAGGGGTACAGGCCGTGAGCGGAACGGACTCCTTTCGCGTCTCCTCTCCATTCGTCGCAGTTTTGCGGGAAGGGTCGGGAGAGAGAGCTTTTTGTAAAGGCTCTGTCAGAGTATATTGTTGTTTTTTTAATATGTTGAAAATAGAGACTTTTACTCAGATTTTCTCGCTGATGGGCTCCATAATTGGAACATTCTGCTGGTTATTTCTTTGGAACTTCAAAAGGCTGTGTCCTAGAAAATGGTTGATGCTTTTTTCCTTGAAGTTTCAAAGGGATAACCGGCAAAATACTTTAGCCGTGGATTCCGCCAAAGGGAAAACTGGAGAAAAAGCTGCATTTTCACCGCGCTGTGGAGATGAAACAACTACATACTATGGCAGAGCCTTCTTGAAATTTCAAAGGAATAACCAAATAAAATGCCCCCAATCATGGACTCCATCAGCGGAAAAATTGGAGAAAAAGGCTGTATTTTCAGCATACTGCTGAAATAAAACAACCAAATGCTATGACAGAGCTTTTCAAAAAGGAAAACATCAACTGTTTCCTATGTCACAGCCTTTGTAAAAAGTTCCCTCCCCCGTTCTTTCGCCTCATTTCACCATTTCATCCAATAATCTCTGCGCACAGCGGGCCGAGCCGCCGAGACGAGGCGCGAGCCAGCGTTGGAAGCGTTCCCGCACGGCGTCATGGTGCGTTGGTGCGGCGAGTTGCTGTTGCAGCAGTGTCGCGACGGCCTTGGCGTTTTCCCCGATTTGGAGAAGGCCGAGGGTTTCGAGCGAGTCTCGTTCGGCTTCGCCGGAAGGTTCCAGTGCCCATGCGAAGTTGTCCAGATGCGGGCCGCAGCAGGGAATCCTGCCCAGTGCCAAGGGTTCGAGGAAATTCTGGCCGCCGAGTGGGGCAAGGCTGCCGCCGACGAAAACGGCGTCCGCAAGCTGGTAAAGCTGGCCGAGTTCCCCGAACGTATCCCAGATGACGATGGAGCCTGCGGGGATGGTTTCCGTTTGTTTCGAGCGCATGACGGCGGGGAGTTTCGCGCCGCTCAGAAGGGCCTGCCACGGTTTGACGCGGTGCATGTGCCGGGGGGCGACGACGATGGTGGGGGCGCCGTGCGCGTGCAGTGTCTGGATGACGGAAAGGAGCGCGGGTTCTTCCTGTTCACGGACGGAGGCCAGCAGGACGGTCTGCCGGGCGTGAAGTTCGGGAGGCAGGAGCTTGAGCAGGGGGGTGGAGACGGCGGGCATGGCTGTGGCGGTGGCCCGGTCGAATTTGATGTTCGGTACGGCCTCCACTCCGTCGCCACCGAAGATCCGGGCGAAACGCCCGGCGTCCGTTTTTGAGATGGCGCAGACATGCTTGGGCGCGATGGATTCCCAAAAGCCGGGGACGACGGCCCCAAGCCTGAGGTAACCGCGCAGGCTTTTGTCCGTCATGCGCCCGTTGAGGATCAGCATGGGGATATTTCGTTTTTCGCAAGCCAGCATGAGGCCGGGCCAGAGTTCGGTTTCCAGCAGGCCGACCACACGGGGGCGGGCTTGTTCGAGCGCCTTCTCCATGAGCTTCGGATCGTCCAGCGGGAAAAATGTGGGCCGGACGGACAGCCACGGGTGTTTCTCATGAAGTTTTCCCGACATATTCCGCAAGATGTCGAGCCCCTGCCGTGTCCATGTGGTGGCGAGCACACGCAGCGGTTCGGGATCGCCCTGCCTCTCGCAGAGTACGGCAAGATGGGCGAGCAGTTCCCAGACAAGGTAGGCTTCACCGCCGGATGCCGCCTGAAGCCAGATGTCCGCCTTTGCACAGGTGTTTGCGCTTCCGCCGTCCGTTTCCGTGCCGAGCGCCGGGCCGGGCCACCCGTCAGGGATAAGACGCTGCGGGAAGCCATCCTGAAGGCGTTTATGGCGGCGCAGGACTGGACGGGCCGCCAGCCATGCCAAACCGTATGCGCCGCTCAACAGGGCGCGGAGCACGCTGCGTTTCACTATAAGGTATCCTTGGTTTGAAAGGCGGCGGGGGAAGGGGGGCCTTTTTCTGGAAGGCTTTGTCATAGCGTGTGGTCGTTTCATCTCCACAGCACGGTGAAAAGACAGCCTTTTTCTCCGGTTTTCCCCTTGGCTGAATCCATAGCTGAGGCGTTTTTCTGGTTATTCCTTTGGAATTTCAAGGAAAAAAGCATCAACTCTTTTCTGGCGCACAGCCTTGTGGAAAGGTTCCCTCTTCCCCCGCAGGGGGTCTTGTTTGCCCTACCGTTTCAGGGCGAGTTCAAGCAGGCGTTCGATGAGATCCGCGAAGGACATGCCTTTGACAGCGGCTTCGCGGGGGACGAGGCTGGTGGAGGTCATGCCCGGCGTGGTGTTGACTTCAAGGATGTACAACGTGCCGTCATCCTGAAGGATGAAGTCGGCGCGGCTGTAGCCCTTGAGCCCAAGCGCGTGGTGGGCGCGGAGGGCTGCGTCCTGCACTTTGGCGGTTTCTTCGGGGGTAATGGGCGCGGGGCAGATTTCCTGCGCGCCGTCGGGCGCGTACTTGTTGTGGTAATCGAAGTAGTTGCCCTTGGAGACGACGAGGATGGGCGCAAGCGCCTCTTCGCCGAGCACGCCGCAGGTGACTTCACGGCCGGCGACAGCGGTTTCCACAATGGCTTCTTCCCCCATTGAGAACAGGGAATTCAGGGCCGTGTAGAGCTCCTCCTCGTTGGTGACGCGGGAAAGGTGCAGGCTTGAGCCGCCGGTGTTCGACTTGACGAACATCGGGTATTGCAGATCGGGCTTCCAGTTCGGGCCGGGATGTCGGGGCAGGAACACGCCGTCGGGGATGTTCAGGCCCGCATCGCGGAAGATCTGCCGGGCCGCCGCCTTGTGCAGGGCGAGGAAGGAACCGGCGGGGCCGGCCCCCTGATACGGGCAGCCCACGCGATCGAGGATGGCCTGTACGAGGCCGTCTTCGCCGGGCGCGCCGTGCAGGTTGATGAAGGCCGCGTCATGTCCGCGGGCCATGTCCATAAGCCGTTCAAAATCCTTGGCCGGATCGCAGAGCGTTACGCTGTGCCCGCGTTCCTTGAGGGCGGCGGCGATCTGCTCGCCGCCCTTCAGGGAAACTTCACGTTCGGGAGACCAGCCGCCCGCCAACAACAGTACTTTCATGGAGAGGAAACTCCAGTTGCGCCGAAAGGACGCGCTCAATGGTTTTGGAATGTTCCCAGCCGCGATGGATGGCGGCGCGGGAGTGTTCGCTTTTTCCATAGCGGACAAGCAGATCTTCATAGCGCTCGTCGAGCGATACCATTTCGTCGTGGCGGGCCCGCTTGTCCGCATAAATGACGAAAAAAACAGGATGGATAAGATCTTCGGGCAACGGCCAGGGCCATTCGACGTGGTGGTAGACGGCCTGGGCGACCTTATGGCTGCCCGTGGAATCGATTACCCATGACGCGCCGATCTGGGCATGGCTGCCGCCGAACTGCACGGTATAGGATTTGGCGATGTCGTGCAGCAGGCCCGCCGCGCGGGACAGGGCCACGAGTTCGGGGTGTCTGGATGCGCCCGTTTCAATCGCTCTTCGGGCCAGCGCTTCGGCCATATCGGCCACGCATTCGCTGTGCCGTTCGATATGGGAAAACATGGCGTAGTGCGTCCACAGGGCACGGCAGGCCGCCTCGTCGGGGATCGGCGCGGTATCCGGGTGGTCGAGGCTCCACAGTCTGGGAAGTTCGGGAAGGGCCGGATTTTCGTAGGGCTTGCCGTTCCGAAGGGGAGGCGTGACGAAATGGACTGCGTGTTCGCTCGCGGATTGGGACATGGAGGCTTCCTTACAAAGGCTTTGCACGGGACAGGCTTTCGTAAGCCTCCCACGTATCAACATCTGTTATTGCTGCCGTATCATTGGTAGGCATGAGGCGCAAGCCGAATGCGGCCAGAATGTCTCTGGCGCCCTTGTCGCCGCTCAGGTGGAGCGTTTCGCCGAATGCCCCGGCGGGCAGGATCACCGGGTTGCCCCGGACGCCGCCGCACGCCGGGGCCGCCGCGCATTCCGGCTTTTGCAGATAAAACGCCGTCAGTTCCCGTACCAGCTCCGCCCCGACCAGCGGCTGATCCCCAAGGAGGACGGCGACGCCCTGAGGAGGGCAGGCAAAGCGTGCAACAAGCCGCCGGATGCCCGCCTTGAGGGATTCGGCCTGTCCAAGGTGGGCGTCGGGGGCGGGGACGATCTCCACGCGGGCATCGAAGCCGGAGACGGCCTTGAGCAATTCCGGGGAGGCGTCGGGCCGCACGGTGACGAACACGGGGGCAAGCCCGGCGTCCAGCGCGGCGTGGACGGCCCGGCGCACGAGCGGTTCCCCGTTCAGCGTCAGGGTCAGTTTGCAGCGCCCCATGCGCCGGGAGAACCCTGCGGCGAGCACGACGGCGGGGAGTGGAGAGCGTGTTGTGGTCATTGGTTGTGCGGGGGACTTGGGGAAGGGAGGGGGAAACTTTTAAAAAAGTTTCCCCCTCCCTTCCCCAAACCCCATCCCTCCCTCTTCAAAATTTTTCGGCTTTATCGAATCCCTCATGTCGGCTTTTCCGATCAAAAAAGATGGCCGTGTTATAGAAAAAGGTTGATGTTTTTTTCTTAAAATTCCAAATGATTAACAGATAAAATGCCTTAGCCGTGGATCCCGCCAAGGGGAAAACCGGAGAAAAAGGCTGTATTTTGACCGCACTGTGGAGATGAAACAACCACATGCCATAACAGAGCCAAAAAGATTGGCTCTGTCATAGTACATGGTTGTTTTGTTTCAGCAATATGCTGAAAATATATGCTTTTTCTCCAAAATTTTCCGCTGGTGGGCTCTGCGATTGGGGGATTTTATTGGTTATTTCTTTAGAATTTCAAGGAAATAAAGCATCAACCGTTTTCTATGACACAGCCAAAAGATTCTTTATGACAACATTGCTTTGTCATCAATAGAATGGAAGATATGAGGCATTTATTTTTGTAATGAAAGTCGCATTTCAACTGTCTGAAATTCAAAATGAATTTTTTATAAAGCCATCGAAAGGGCGAATGCCTCGAATATATTGGAACCTCCAAAAAGAGCAACAGGGAACGCTGGGAACAGGGATTCGATAAACACGAAAGTCTTTGGGAGGGGTGGGGGAGGTTTGGAGGGGGCGGGGAGGGCTTTCTCCAGAAAGCCCTCCCCGCCCCCTCCAATCTTACCTCTTCCTCCTGCCCCTCTCCGCAAAAGCTTTCCTGTTACCCTGCCCCTGCGTGCGGGGGCGCTGGCCGGAGGGCTTTCCGAGCAGGATTTCATGCTGGCGGCGGCGCTCCTCATCCGTCCGGGCCACATAAATGGGCGCGCCGTCCGGGGTGCAGCGGGCGTAGTACATGGCCGTCGCCACCGTGCCCGGCGTGGGGATGAAGCACTGTACCTGACGGGGCGACCAGTTCCGGGCGGCAAGCCAGTCCCCAAGCTGGCGCATGTGCGCATCGGTGCAGCCGGGAAAGGCGCTCATCAGATAGGGGATGACGTACTGTTCCTTGCCGTGGGCTTCGGAGTAGCGGGCAAAGGCTTCGAGGAAGGCTTCAAAGGGCTTCATGCCGGGCTTGCGCATGAGGTCGAGGACTTCGGGCACGCAATGCTCAGGCGCGATTTTGAGCTGCCCGCCGGTGAATTCGCCGGTGTAGGCCGCAAGCGCGGTGGCATCCTTGAGCGCGAGATCGAAGCGCACGCCGCTGGCGACACGGACATGCCTTACGCCGGGCGTGGCCTGCACGTCGCGGAGGAGAGCGATGCAGGCGCGCTGATCCACGGAAAACCCCTTGCAGATGGACGGATGCATGCAGCTGTCGCGTCGGCACTTGGAAGGATCGAGGCGGCAGGATGCGCCCCACATATTCGCGCTCGGGCCGCCCACGTCGGAAATGGAGCCGCCGCGCGGCATGGCGGCAATGCGTTTTGCCTCGTCGAGGATGGAGGCTTTGGAGCGGGAGGCGATGCGGCGGCCCTGATGGAGGGCCAGCGAGCAGAACGAGCACCCGCCCCCGCAGCCGCGATGGGTGGTGATGCTCGTGGCGATCATTTCCACCGCCGGGATCGGTTCCTTGTAGGAAGGGTGCGGACGCCGCGAGAACGGCAGGGCGTACAGGCCGTCCAGCTCTTCGGTGGTCAGGGGGGCGGCGGGCGGCGTGAGGAGAACCGTGCGGTCGCCGTTGGGCTGCGCGAGGATGCGGCGGGACTGGTGCGTCTCGCGCTCAAGCCGGACGGTGCCGTCCAGATAGGCGCGGGGCTCGGCAAGCATCTCCTCGTGCGAGGGCAGGCGGACAAGCTCAAGGCCGTCCAGTTCCCCGGCATCGGAGGGGATGGAGGCCGTTTTGACGAGCCGCGCCGTGCCGGGGATGCCTGCCCAGAGATCCGGCCAGATTTCGCCGTCTACGGGTTCCAGCACGGACAGATCGCCCACAATTTCGGCCACGGCGTCGAGCCGCCGGGCGACGTCGAGCAGGGCGCGCTCGCCCATGCCGCAGGAAAGGATGTCCAGCCGGGCGTCGAACAGGATGGAACGGCGCAGGCTGTCGGCCCAAAAGTCGTAATGGGTGATGCGGCGGAGCGAGGCTTCGATGCCTCCGGCGAGCAGGGGCAGGCCGGGGAAGGTCTTGCGGATCAGCCCCGCGTAGACGATGACGGCGCGGTTGGGGCGCGCCCCGGCCTTGCCGCCGGGCGTGTAGGCGTCATCGTGGCGTTTTTTGCGGAACGCCGTGTAGTGCGCCAGCATGGAATCCAGCGCCCCGGCGCTCACCCCGGCGAACAGGCGGGGGCGGCCCATGCGGGCGAGGTCGGCGGTGCCCTGCCCCTCGTCCTTCCAGCGCGGCTGGGCCACGATGCCCACGCGGTAGCCGTGCCCGACCAGCCAGCGGCCGAGCAGGGGCACGCCGAAGGAAGGGTGATCCACGTAGGCGTCGCCCGTGACAAGAAGAATATCAAGGGAATCCCACCCGATGGCGTCCATTTCGGCGCGGGTGGTGGGCAAAAACGGCGGCTGCGGCAGCGGCGTGCGCGCGGGGAGTGTAAGATCAAACATGCCCGCCACTATAAGGCAGGGAAAACCGGAAGGAAAGGCTGATCCTCCGCCGTTCGGCGATGGCCTCCCGCTTTGATCGCCGGAGAGGGAGGGAAAACCGGAAGAAAGACGGGGTTCCGATCCCAGCGGGGGCGGCATGAAAACCTTGCGGAGACATGCGCCCTTTTGATGTTTTTTTAAAGGCTGTGTCATAGAAAACGGTTGATGCTTTATTTCCTTGAAATTCCAAAGAAATAACCAATAAAATCCCCAGTCATGGAGCCCGCCAGCGGAAAATTGGCGAAAAAGCATATATTTTTCAGCATATTGCCGAGACAAAACAACCATGTGCTATGGCAGAGCCTTTTAAATTCATTTTAAGTTTCATGCGGTTGAGTATAAGTTTCATTGGAAACGCGAATGCCTCCCTTGTGCGTTCCCTTTGCTTTTCCCGGCTTGGAGGGTACAACGGGACGGTCACGTCAACCCTTTTCCCGCGCCCTCGCGCTTAGACATCATGGCACGAATCGCCCTTATCCTGCCCCGCCTCAGCCGTTACGGAGGCGTCGAACAGTTTGCCTTCCGCCTTGCCGAAGCGTTGGCGGAAACCCGCAACAGCGAACATGAGGTGGAATTCATCTGCGCCCGTTCCGAGTGCCTGCCGCCGGTCGGCGTGCGGACGCACGTCGTCGGGCGTCCCGGCGGATTGAAGTTCATCAAGATGCTCTGGTTCCTCATCCGGGCCGAGCAGGTGCGCAAGTGCGGGAACTACGATCTGGTGATCAGCCTCGGCAAGACGTGGAATCAGGACATGATGCGCGTGGGCGGCGGCCCGCAGAAGACATTCTGGGAACTTTCCGAGAAGGCGTGGCCCGCCGGTTTTCCCCGCTGGTTCAAGCACCTGCGCCGCCGCCTGCTGCCTTCCAACTGGCTGACCCGGATCATCGACAACCGCCAGTACCGCAGCGGCTGTCGGATCATCTGCGTGTCCGACGCGGTGCGCCATTGGACGCAGAAGGCGTATCCCGGCATCCCCGTGCCGGAGGTCATCTACAACCTGCCGGATCTTTCCCGCTTCACGCCGCCTACGCCTGAGCAGAAGCTGCTTTCCCGCATCGCCCTGAACATCGACAACAATCATGTCGCCATCGCCACCGCGACCAGCAATTTCGCGCTCAAGGGCACGGGCGTCCTCATCCGCTCGGTGGCGATGCTTCCCGATACCGTGCATCTGTTCATCGCCGGGGGCCGGGATTCCGAGCCTTATCAGCGGCTTGCGAAAAGGCTCGGCGTGGCCGGGCGCATCCATTTCCTCGGCAAGGTGGAGGACATGCCCGCGTTGTACCGGGCGATGGATCTGTTTGTCCTGCCTTCGTTTTATGACGCCTGTTCCAACGCGGTGCTTGAGGCGCTGGCCTGCGGGCTCAAGGTGTTGTCCACAACCGCCAACGGTTCCAGCGTGTTTCTGCCGCAGGAGCACGTCACCCCCGATCCCGGCAATGCCGAGGATCTCGCCGCGCGCATCAAGGCGCTGATCGACGAGCCCGCGCCCGGGCCGTTCCGTATCCCTGATCACATTCAGGCCGGGCTCGACACATGGGTGCAGGTCGTCAACGAGGAATGCGATCAGCGCACGGGAAAGAACGGCGGGATGGAGGGACAAGAGGCGGACGGAACCGAGGAAAATGAGGAAAACGGGAAGAACCCCCACCCCGCATCCTCCCAAGGTTTTTGATTGGCGGGGAGGCCGCGCGGAGGGAGCCCTTTCCGGGCGGAAGCGGCGGATCTTGAAAAAAAGAGCCTGAACGGTATTTCGTTCAGGCTTTTTTCTTTGCCGTTCATTATGGGATACTTTTTGGCTCTGTTAGAGTATGTGGTCGTTTCATCTCCACAGTGCGGTGAAAAATAGAGCCTTTTTTCCCGTTTTCCCCTTGGCGGGATCCGCGGCTAAGGCATTTTTCCGGTTATCCCTTTGGAGCTTCAAGGAAAAAGCATCAACCATTTTCCATAACACAGCCTACTTTTTTCTATTCGCCCCATCCGATGCTTTGGGAAATCAGGATACGTTTGGATTTGGGGAGGCCGAGGGCGGAAGCGAGGCCTTCAGCGTCGTAGGAAGCGCGAACGACGTTGTGCAGGCCCACGGAAGCGCAGAACAAGCCCACGTTCTGGTAGGCGGAACCCGCATGCATGGCGGCAAAAAGCTCTTTGCCGTTTTTCTGGGTGTCGGTGACGTACACCAGCCCTACCGGGGCTTCGCGGACAAGGCCCTGCCCGGCGAGGAAGCTGCGCAGGTCGGAGGAAGTGACCTGTTTGAGGCTGTGTTTCGGGGCGTCGTAGAGCCATGCCCCGCTGCTGCGGAGGACGTAGATTTCAAGATCCTGCCGGTTTTGGGCCGTGGGGATGGTTCGTTTCCCGTTGGGGCGGTTCACGCCGTACGCGGCCCAGAGCAAATCGCCGAGCAGTTTGTCTGAAAGCGGTTTTGCGGTGAACGTGCGGTTTGTCGCCCGTCCGCTGAGCGTTTGCATGAGCGGCTTCCCCCCTTTGGTATCGGGAGGGGGGAGGGCAAGGGAGGTGGCGGCCTGCGCCGTGCCGAACATGAGGAAGAGACAGGCGGCCAATACCGGAACGAACCGTTTCATCATAGCGTGGACTCCTTGAAAAAGGGGCGGGCCTCGGAGGGGCCTGTCGGCGGAAGGATGCTGATTATCATGGGGTGGCTGCAAGCTGGGAATACGCGTAGCCTGCCACTAACAAAGGAGGATAATCATGAAATGGGGACTGTCCATATTGGCGCTGTGCGCGCTGCTTGCCGCAGCCGCGCCGGAGGGCGGGGCTGCGGATCTGGGCGGCGGCGACGCAAAACTTTTGAAAATGGTGGTATTGTCGCGGCACGGCGTCCGTTCGCCCACGCAATCATCCGAAACGCTTGAAAGCTGGAGCCGCAAGGACTGGCCCGAATGGCCCGTGAAGCGCGGCGGGCTGACCCCGCGCGGGGCCAAGCTGGTTACCGCGATGTGGGAACAGGAGGCGGCGTTGTTGCGCGAGGCCGGTTTGCTGCCTTCAAAAGGTTGCCCGGAGGCCGGGACGATAGCCGTCCGTGCCGACCGGGATCAGCGCACGCGGGCTACGGGGGAAGCCGTACTTGAGGGGTTGGCTCCGGGGTGCGGGTTCAAACCTATCGTGAATGAAAAGGCACAGCCCGATCCGCTGTTCCATCCGTTGGAGGCCGGATATTGCGCGCTCGATCCCGCCGTTGTTCGGGACGAAATCCCCGTCGGCACGATTGAGGGGCTTGAGCAGTCGCTTTCGGCACCGATAGGGGAGCTGGCGGCCATCCTTGGCCCCGCATCTCCCGAATTTTGCCGCAGGCATCAATTGCCCGAAGGGTGTACGGCAATGGATGTGCCCACGCGCCTGACGCTTGCCAAGGATAACCGTACAGTCCACCTCGACGGCAAACTGGGGGCGGCTTCAAGCGCGGCGGAAATCATGCTGCTGGAGTATGGGCAGTGGGATCATCCCGCCGGATGGGGGGCCGTGGACAAGGCGGCGCTGCAACGCCTGCTCCCGGTGCACAGCAAGGTGTTTGACGCCGTGAACCGCGCGCCTTCCGTTGCCGCCGGGCGCGGCAGCGAACTGCTGCTGGATATGGCGAACGCGCTTACGGGCCGGTATGCCGATCCCGCCGTCAACAAGGCGAAGGTTGTGGTGTTCGTTGGGCACGATACGAATATTGCGAACATCGGCGGCATGCTCGGCCTGCATTGGCAGCTCCCCGGCTATGCGCCCGATGAAATTCCCCCGGCGAGCGCGCTGGTGCTGACGCTGTGGCTGCAAAACGACGTCTACCGGCTCCGGGCCGGGATGATCGGACAGTCGCTGGATACGTTGCACGATCCCGCCATGAAGGGTGGGGTTTTGAGGCAGGATATTGAAGTGCCGTGGTGCGGCCCGTATGAGGACGGCAAGGACTGCACGCTGACCGACTTTGAATTGCGCGTCCGTGATGTGCTCCGCCCCGAATGTGTCCGGGAACGCTAGGGCTGTTCACGAAATAAAAACAAATATAATTTTTACAAGTAGGTATCTATTTTTTTCGGTGTTGGATGTTTCTTTCAACCCATTTCAGCCATTGGAAAAGCTCGGCATAGTGTGAACACGCCCTAGAAGAAGCGCAAGGAGCACCCATTGGCCCTATCTTTTCCTGCTTGAAATACGTCCGGGAACGCTTGGAAAAGAGGCAAAGGGCCCGCCCGCCTCGTGCCCCATCCTCTTGACGGCATGAAGCTCTTGGTTCCCTTCAAAATGTGATGAAGCGGCCCCATATCCGGCCTGTACCGGACATGGGGCCGCTTCCTTATAGGGAAAGGCCGCCTTGCTTCTCCTGTTTTCCCGATAAAAAAGCGATGGGTTCCGCCATGCCTTTTAAAGGGAATCCACCAAAGATTGATGAACCCCCACAGCATACTGATGCAACCCACAGTTTCAGCCTATTCATAAGGAAAAAACCGATCCTGATACGCTGTATTTCAATAGGCTCTTATAGTATGTGGCTGTTTCATCTCCAAAGTGTGGTGAAAATACAGCCTTTTTCTCCGTTTTTCCCCTTGGCGGGAACTACGACCAAGACATTTTGCTGGTTATCCCTTTGGAGCTTCAAGGAAAAAAGCATCAACCATTTTCTATAACACAGCCTTTCAATACATCATTTCAGCCTGTAATTCGCATGGGAAAGCCTTCAATTCTCCTTTTGCACGTCCGATGCGGCGGCGCTACCTGCATTTATGCGGAAAGGCTGTGCCATAGGAAATGGCTGACGCTTTATTTCTTGAAATTCCAAGTAAATAAGCAACGAAATACCGCAATCATGCAGTCTGCCAACGGAAAACTAAAGAAAAAACCTGTATTTTTCACCATGCTGTGTAGAGAAAATAACCTTCTCCTGTTTTCCCTACAAAAAAGCGATGGGTTCCACCATGCCTTTTAAAGGGAAGCCACCAAAGATTGATGAACCCCCACAGCATACTGATGAACCCCCACAGCATACTGATGAACCCCACAGTTTCAGCCTATTCATAAGGAAAAAAACGATCCTGATACGCTTATTTCAATAGGCTCTGTTATATATGTTTGTTTTATCTCCACAGTGTAGTGAAAATACAGCCTTTTTCTCCGGTTTTCCCCTTGTCGGGAACCACGGCCAAGGCATTTTTCCGGTTATCCCTTTGGAGCTTCAAGGAAAAAAGCATCAACCATTTTCTATAACACAGCTTTTCAATACATCATTTCAGCCTGTAATTCGCATGGGAAAGCCTTCAATTTTCCTTTTGCACGTCCGATGCGGCGGCGCTGCCTGCATTTATGCGGAAAGGCTGTGCCATAGGAAATGGCTGATGCTTTATTTCTTGAAATTCCAAGTAAATAAGCAACGAAATACCGCAATCATGCAGTCTGACAACGGAAAACTAGAGAAAAAGCCTGTATTTTTCACCATGCTGTGTAGAGAAAATAACCTTCTCCTGTTTTCCCTATAAAAAAGCGATGGGTTCCACCATGCCTTTTAAAGGGAATCCACCAAAGATTGATGAACCCCCACAGCATACTGATGCAACTCACAGCTTTAGCCTATTCGTACGGGAAAAGCCGATCCTGATACGCGGTATTTCAATAGGCTCTGTTATATATGTGGTTGTTTCATCTCCACAGTGTGGTGAAAATACAGCCTTTTTCTCCTGTTTTCCCCTTGGCGGGAACCACGGCCAAGGCATTTTTCCGGTTATCCTCTTGGAGCTTCAAGGAAAAAAGCATCAACCATTTTCTATAACACAGCCTTTCAATACATCATTTCAGCCTGTAATTCGCATGGGAAAGCCTTCAATTCTCCT
>NZ_DBMAFI010000067.1:0-16742 GCF_057864385.1 Bilophila sp.
CAATATAAATGACGCATATTATATACTAAATCAAAATAATGAAAAATCAACTGTGCATGAATTTAAAAATATACTATGTAAAGGATATTTTTCAGGACTAATTTTAAAATTATCTATAGAGAAAAGATTATCACCTCAAAAAACATTTGATTTGATATCGGAAGAAACTTATGAATATACTGTATTAGAATTTGATTTGATGCCAGAAACTTTTAAAAAGGATTCTTTTTTTAATAATGTGTGGCCGCATTACAAAAAAGTATCGCACCTTTGGGCATCTTGGGTTGATTTTTATCATCTAAAGACAGATGAACCAGATAAAAATCGGCCACTTATTGATCAACATTTTGATTCTCCTAAGTTAAGACTTTTAGGAAAAGAGGATGGTTTTAGAGGTTTTTTGCGCTCTGCAGATAACTACCTCGTTCGTGCATCCCTGTATACACGCTCCAGCGGGCGCAAAGATCAATCTATCCTTGATCCTGAAAATTTTATTCTCGTTCTGCACAAGTACAGTAAATTCTTGCAATGCGACTTTCAAAAGTTCACCAATAATTCCAATTATTGGTGACATATTAACCCCAGTATGGTCTCTTATACCTGAAAAAAGTATAGGAGGCCCCTATGGTACAAGCTTTTACCTCACCTAAACTCAATACCCCGGAAGCTGCCAAGTACCTTGGTTTACGGCCCGGAACTCTGGAAATATGGCGTTCGCTGGGCAAAGGCCCTCGCTACCTGAAAATCGGGCGACGGGTGGTCTATGAGCTGGCAGATATTGATGCTTATGCAAAGGCACATGCTGTAGAAACCAGCGAGAGTGCCAAAATGCGAGGACGTCATGTCTGACATCCCCGTATTCCCCGGCCCGCCCGTACCTTTTGAATCACATCTGCCTCCGGCTATCCCCCCGAACGTTTTGCCAGGGATCATCGGCGAATATGCCGCTGCCGTGACCGAATCGGTGCAGGTGCCCTTCGAACTTCCACTGATCAACGCCTTCGGTGCTGTGGCAGCAAGCGTACAGCGAAAATTCCGAGTAGTCGCCCATGACGGCTATTCCGAACCTCTGAACCTGTATGCTCTTGCTGTCCTGCCTCCCGGAGAACGTAAGAGTGCGGTCAAGGACGCCTGTCGCTTTCCGTTGGTAGAATGGGAACTGGAACAGCAGACAGCCTTGCTCTCTGCTCATCGGGTAGCCATTGCCCAACGACAGGTACGTGAAGAACTGCACCGCGCTCTGCTTTCATCTGCCCGACGCTGTAAGACGCTGGAAGATCGCCATGAGTTGGTAGAGCAGCTTGTCGCCTTAAGCGAAGAAGAGGCCAAAACACCCGTTGCCCCCAGATTGCTGGTGGATGATGCCACCCCGGAAGCGTTGGCTATGGTCATGGCTGCCCAACAGCAACGTATTGCCTTACTCGAAGCCGAAGGCGGTTTTTTTGACATCCTCTCGGGACGGTATAGCAGCGGAGTTCCCAATCTGGATGTGGTTCTAAAAGCATGGAACGGGGAAGCGATCCGTATTGATCGCAGACATGCCGATCCTATCATGCTCGATAATCCAACCCTGACTCTTATTCTCACGGCACAGCCGGATGTCTTATCCCGTATGGCTCAGACACCGTCTTTTCGGGGACGGGGACTTATGGGGCGTCTGTTGTTCTTCATCCCACAAAGTCGCGTGGGATTGCGCCATGTCGAGACCTTTCCCGTCCCGGAATCTCTGCGCTTGCGCTGGAGGCAAACTTTACGCCACCTGCTGGCTCTGCCGTGGAATCCTCTCGGTTCCGGTCAGCCCTTACGCTTGGAACACGAAAGTAAATCCTTATGGCTGGATTTTGCTGCCCATGTGGAACGGAATCTTGCAGAAGGAGGACGGCTTTCAGCCATACGGGATTGGGGCGGGAAATTACCGGGGCAAGTATTGCGCTTGGCGGGATTATGCCATGTGGCACAGCACGCATCCCCAGAAACATGCCCTATAAATACCCTTACCATGTCCGCCGTATTGCAGCTGGCGGATGGACTTATGGAACACGCACGAGCCGCGTATAGCCTGATGGGTGCGGACGAAGGAATGGAGTGCGCCAAGGCCATTCTGCGCTGGGTAGAGCATGATGGACTTACATCTTTCACGGCTCGTTCCGCATTGGAAAAAGTCAAAGGTCGTTGGCCTCGAATGGATAAAGTCAATGCAGGGCTTCATGTGCTGGAGGATTGGGCCTACATCGCCCCGCTAGAGCCGGAAACAGGCAAGAGGGGACGACCAACACGCGTATATATGGTCAATCCACAATGGAGGGGACTCAAATGCACTCCATAGCGCACTATTCGCAATATCCACAAAAACGCTTCGGGAAACCTTCGCAAAAACGATTTTTGAGCTTTTTGCGAATAGTGTTCCTATGGTAACAAAACAGGATAACGCCAAAGAACTGTCCTCTCGCTGGCGTTCAATAGGCTTTCTGTCTTTTCTGAAAGCCAGCCTACCCGTTGTGGCCACGCTGCCGCGTGTCCCCTGCCGGGGCTGGCGAGGGGAAACCCCTTCGAACCCTGAAAGACAAAAGGCAAAAGCATGAAGCGAACCGCCATGATCAAGGTGCGCGTCTCAGAGTCGGAAAAGACTGAGATTGAACACAAGGCGCAACTCGCCGGGTTGACTCTTTCTGATTTTATCCGGCGAACTGTTGCGAGGAGTCGTACACGGCAAACACAAGCGGAACGGGAGCATCTCCGTTTGCTCGCGCGAGCCGGGAATAATCTGAATCAGCTTGCCCGCTGGGCCAACACTTACAAGAGCGATATAGAGGCTGTACGCCTCCTTGTGGCTCTTGAAAGCCTCCGCAGGGTCTTGGTAGCTGGGGAAGGTGGCCAATGTACATAAAAATTTTTCCACACGGCAAGGGAACCGGGCAAGCCGCCGTCAACTACCTCACTCGCATGGATTACCCCGGTCGGACTGAAAATCCTCCCGTTGTCCTGCGTGGTGAGCCAGAGCTGACAAAGGCACTCATTGCCTCACAAGACCGGCAGTGGAAATTCTGTGCGGGGGTGTTGTCATGGGGGCCAGAAGACCATGTGACGCCAGAACAGGAACAGCGGCTCATGGACGACTTCGAGCAGACCGCCTTCGCCGGCCTTGCTCCAGACCAGTACGCCATTCTTTGGGTACGTCACAGTCATGCAGGGCATCACGAGCTGCACTTTGTCATTCCACGGATGGAACTTTCCACGGGCAAGGCCCTCAACCCCTTTCCTCCCGGATGGCAAAAAGACTTTGACCCTCTGCGTGATATGTACAACTGGCGGGAAGGCTGGACACGACCGGATGATCCGGCTCGTTTCCGGGTTCGCACCCCAGAACATGCGGATATCCATGTGGCACGCCTCAAGCGTTGGGGGCAGGCTGTCACGCCGGATGAACGTACCAAATCCCGCGAACAGCTTACAGCTTTCCTTCTGCAGCGCATTGAAGAAGGAACCGTAATCAATCGTGCCAATCTCATAGAAGAAATCGAAGGATTGGGCCTCAAAGTCCCGCGAAAGGGAAAACAGTATCTAACCATTGAAGACGAAGACGGCCAGCGTGTCCGACTTAAAGGAGGTATTTACTGTGAAGCTTGGCGAGCTGGACAGCAAAATCAGCTCCAGACTGGAGCAGGACAGGAAGCAGTGGGAAGAAGCCGCGAAGCTCGAATTGCAACTCTTTCAACAGAACTTGAGCGCGTGCGTGAACGACGTGCTGTGTACAACGGAAGACGCTATCCGCAGCCAGAGTACGACCTTTGCAGCTTCCCTGAACGCGGAAATCACCCATTTGGACAAGCGGCACAGACAATGGGCAAGCGTCTTCTCCCGAACACTCTTGGGACACGGCCTGCTGGGAATGTGTCTGTTCGTGGGGATGATTGCGACCTCGTGGGGGCTGATGTTCTTCATCAACCACCGTCTGGAGAGCCTCTGGAACGAAATCGGCGAACTGAAGGAACAACGAACCGAATTAACGAACACAGTCAACATGTTGCAAAGCAAAACGTGGGGAATTCGTCTGCTGGAAGACAAGAACGGACGGTTCATCGTCCTGCCGAAGGGCAGCACTATCAAGAACAACTGGACTTGGGGAGATTCCCCGGCCCTCAAACTGGAGTAAATCATGAACGAAGTAGTGAAACTGTTGCAGGAACGTTTGGAGCGGATGGAGAACGGCATACGCTGGGAGCAGGAGGCGCAGGTCGGAGCCATTACAGAACTGGATGCGAGATCGTGCGCGCAAGAGACAACGCTCCAGACCCTGCAAGCGCAGCAAGAAGACTTGAACAGGCAAGTCACGCACTTGAGCAGCGTTTGCGAGAAACTGGAGCGGCTGTTGCAGCAGCTGAACGCACGCTTGAAAGGCTGATGCGCGAAGCAAGCCAAGGTTGGGGGAGGTAATATACGGAACCTCCTCCTGCCAAAGTAAAGCCCTCTTGTGTGGTAGGAGAGGTATCCTATTGTGCAAGGGGGCTTTCTGATTGCAAGAAAAAAATGAATGATTCAAAGGAGATTAATCTTTTTTTACTCTCTTTATTTTCGTTAAAAACAAGGTTATACAGTAAAGCAGAAATCCATTTCCAGAGAAGGACACAGTATGCCGACTTCAGCCGTGAACGCCTTTTTTGAGCATCCGATACTCAATTCGCCCTACGAATGTCCATCTCGGCACTGGGAGCTTGCCGCCGACGGGCAGCCGACACAAAAAATAATACATTCCCGGAGAATAGCGGATTTCATTACGCCTATTCCCACACCCAAGAAGCAAAAAAATAAAGCCAAACAAGGGAATCTGCTTGTTGACGTAACGGCACAGTCCATTACCACGAAGACGCAGGAGTACCATAAGGCATTGATCAACGAAATCCGTCATCACGTCGCGGATTGGCGTGTCTTGCCTCAATCACAATGGAAGGTCACTCCTGAAACCGCTCGCTTGCTGAACCATTGGCGTAATCACAAGTTCAGCGGTATCCGCCCTTTCTTCTGTCAGGTCGAAGCCGTTGAAACAGCTATCTGGCTGACGGAAGTAGCACCAGGTCAGCCCAAGTATAAAAAGTATCTCGAACATCTCGAAGATGCCAACGAGGATGCCAATCCCGGGCTTTCACGGCTGGCGCTCAAGCTGGCCACTGGTGCGGGCAAGACAACTATTATGGCGATGCTTATCGCATGGCAGACATTGAACGCTGTCCGCAGCCCGCTCAAGCAAAGTTTTACCAAGGGCTTTCTGGTCGTCGCCCCGGGCATCACCATCAAAGATCGACTGCGGGTTCTGAAACCCAATGATCCCGATGCATACTATGCCAGCCGAGAACTCGTTCCCCCGGACATGCTGCAAGACCTCCAGCAGGCGCGCATTGTCATTACAAACTATCACGCGTTTAAGATACGCGAAAAGTTGGATTTATCCAAAGGGACACGTTCCGCTCTCGAGGGTTGGCGCGGAGAGGCTCTCTCCACGCTGGAAACGGAAGGAGAAATGCTCCAGCGGGTTATGCCGGAGCTGATGAATCTGAAGCGCGTGATGGTCATCAATGATGAGGCTCACCATTGCTACAGGGAAAAGCCCAATGCGGATGAAGTGTTGGAAACCGAGCTCGGAACTTTGACAGGAACGGAGAAGACCGAAGCCCGGAATGCGGCCAAGGAAAACCGCGAAGCTGCCCGGCTGTGGATTTCGGGTCTGGAAATTCTCCAGCGTAAGCTGAATATCCTGCGCATCTTCGATTTATCGGCGACGCCGTTCTTTTTGAGCGGTTCCGGTTATGTTGAAGGTACGCTGTTTCCGTGGACAATGAGCGACTTCTCGCTGATGGATGCGATTGAATGCGGTATTGTAAAACTGCCGCGGGTGCCTGTGGCGGACAACATCCCCGGCAACGAGCTGCCCATGTTCCGGAACCTTTGGGAACATATCCGGAAGGACATGCCCAAAAAAGGGAAAAACAGCTCACTGGATCCACTCTCGCTTCCTACGCGACTGCTCACGGCACTTGATGCCCTTTACGGGCATTATGAAATGGTCTTTGACCTATGGAAAAAAGAAGACATTTCCGTACCGCCCTGTTTTATCGTCGTCTGCAACAACACGTCCACATCGAAGCTTGTTTACGACTACATCTCCGGTTTTTACAGAGAGAATGCGGACGGTACGCGGATGCTGGAAAACGGACGTTTGCCGCTGTTCCGCAATTTTGACGACAACGGCGAACCGCTGGCGCGTCCGCATACGTTGCTAATTGATTCACAACAGCTGGAATCCGGCGATGCCCTTGATTCGGGATTCGCTGAAGCCGCCAAGGACGAACTTGCCCGTTTCAAGCGTGAGATCATGCAGCGTGGCGGGCCGCTTGCGGCGGAACTGCTGCGTGGCGGCGCATTGTCGGAAGCGACCGTCTTGCGCGAAGTCATGAATACGGTCGGCAAACAGGGACAGCTTGGGGAGAGCATCCGCTGCGTCGTGTCCGTTTCCATGCTCACCGAAGGCTGGGACGCCAATACCGTAACGCATGTCCTTGGTGTCCGCGCTTTCGGTACGCAGTTGCTGTGCGAACAGATCATTGGCCGTGCGCTTCGCCGGCAGTCCTACGATCTGAATGAGGAAGGACTGTTCAATGTCGAATATTCGGACGTATTGGGCATTCCTTTTGATTTTACGGCAAAGCCCGTTATCAGCAAACCTGCGCCTCCCCATGAAACGGTACAAGTCAAGGCTGTCCGCCCGGATCGGGATGCGCTGGAAATCGTCTTTCCCCGGGTCACTGGGTATCGTATCGAGTTGCCGGAAGAACAGCTTTCCGCCGAATTCAACGATGAGTCATGTTTTACGCTGACGCCGGAGATGGTTGGAGCTTCCGTTACGCAGAACGCGGGCATTATCGGCGAAGAGGTAGACCTGAGCCTTAAGC
Organism: Bilophila sp.; assembly: GCF_057864385.1. Taxonomy (NCBI): domain Bacteria; kingdom Pseudomonadati; phylum Thermodesulfobacteriota; class Desulfovibrionia; order Desulfovibrionales; family Desulfovibrionaceae; genus Bilophila; species Bilophila sp. The sequence goes on from NZ_DBMAFI010000067.1 coordinate 6,945, forward strand.
ACCTGGAGCAGGTTAGAGAAAATACGATACTCATGCACCTGACGCAGCATCTGCTGATGAACAAATTCCGTGATGCCGGTGAAGCGCCCAAGCTGCATCTGTTCGGACAGCTCAAGCGCATTGCCGGGGAATGGTTCCATTCCTGTTTTTCCTGTGCAGGCGGTACCTTTCCGGCTCAATTGCTGTATAAAACGCTCGCTGATATGGCCTGCGAGCGCATAGCCAGCGCCATCACCCGTTCATGTTCAGACAAGCGCCCGATCAAGGTCATGCTTGATCCCTATAACCCACAAGGCTCTACCCGACACGTCAATTTCACGACATCCAAAAAATCGCGTTGGAAGACAGATCCGCGCAAGTGCCATATCAATTGGGCAATACTGGATAATAGTGATTGGGAAGCAGAATTATGCCGTGTTGTGGAAACGCATCCACGCGTCAAAGCCTACGTAAAAAATAATAACATGGGCTTTACCGTGCCATATACCCTTGGTGGAGAGTCACACGACTATGTTCCGGACTTCATTGTTCTGGTGGATGACGGGCATGGTGAAGACGATTTACTGCATCTTGTCGTGGAGATAAAAGGGTATCGCAATGAAAACGCCAAGGAAAAGAAGTCCACGATGGAAACCTATTGGGTCCCCGGCGTCAATCGTCTGGGGACGTTTGGCCGCTGGGCCTTTGTTGAACTAAAAGAAGTATATCGTATAGAATCCGAATTTGCAGAGAAAGTGGCTCAAGCCTTCGATTCCAAGATCCAAACCGTCGGGAGTCTCTTCAATGGCTAAGAAAGCGACATGTCCGAAACTGATTGAAACCATTACCCATGAAGCCCGGCGTACCAATATCCCGACAGCGGAGTATCAGTCTGTAATGAAGCAGGAAGAACAGGCACCTGTACGCGTCAGCTATGAAAAACGGAATCCCGACCTCGATCCTCAGCTCATCTGGCGAAGCAAGTATGACGGCGACGATACGCTGACCGTACAGGCTCCGCCGCTGTACATTCAGGAAAAGGTACATCCGAAGGCGTTGATTGAAGACCTGCTGAAAGAGAGCAAGACCGGACAGCAGCCTCTTCAAACGCAGTTCAGCCTGTTTTCCGATTTCAATGGCATCCCTGAAGGCGCGGACAAGACTGATTTTTATCAGCACGACCAGAACTGGACGAACCGCATGATTCTGGGGGATTCGTTGCAGGTCATGGCGAGCCTGTCCGAACGAGAAGGCCTGCGCGGGAAGGTGCAGTGCATCTATCTTGATCCGCCGTATGGCATCAAATTCAACAGTAATTTTCAGTGGTCGACCACTAACCGGGACGTGAAGGACGGTAAGCTCGACAACATGACCCGTGAACCGGAGCAAGTGAAAGCCTTCCGGGATACATGGCGGGACGGTATCCATTCGTATTTAAGCTATCTGCGTGACCGTTTCATCATTGCACGTGACTTGCTGACTGATTCCGGCAGTATTTTTGTGCAGATTGGTGATGAGAACGTACACAAGGTACGGGCTGTGTTGGATGAAGTGTTTGGGGAAAACAATTCTTGTTCTTTAATTTCTTTTTCAAAAACAACTAGTTTTTTGAGTAATACACTTCCAAATATTTCAGATTATTTACTTTGGTACGCTAAAGATAAAAATAATATAAAATTTAGACAACCATTTTTTAGAAAATTATTCGGAGGAGATGGTTCAAAAGAATATACAATGGTTGAATTAGATGATGGAACTAGAAAATCTTTAACAAAAAATGAAAAATATAATGTCAAAGAAATAAAAAACAACTTACGTTTTTTTAGACTTGATAATCTACGTTCTCAAGGAAGCTCTCAGGAAGGATCAGATCCATATTTTTTTGAAGGAGTGATTTATCCTTGTGGGAGTAATATGCATTGGAAAACTCATAAGGATGGATTAGAAAAATTAAAAAAAGCTGGAAGGCTATCAGGAAGAGGAGAAGGTAAAACATTATGTTATGTACGATTTATTAATGATTTTCCAGCTTATCCAGTCAGTAATATTTGGGTAGATTCCGCCTCTGGGGATAATCAGACCTTGCAGAAGGTATATGTTGTACAAACACTACCCAAAGTCATAGAGCGTTGCCTTCTCATGGCTACTGATCCCGGTGACCTTGTGCTTGATCCTACCTGTGGTTCCGGCACAACCGCTTACGTTGCCGAACAATGGGGACGCCGCTGGATCACCATCGATACCTCCCGCGTGGCGCTGGCGTTGGCTCGTGCACGCATCATGGGCGCACGCTATCCCTATTATCTCATGGCCGACAGCAGGGACGGGCAGGCCAAAGAAGCGGAACTGAACAATCGCCCGGCTTCCACAGCCCCCACCTTCAATAATATCAATCTGGGCTTCGTCTACGAGCGCGTACCGCATATCACGCTGAAATCCATCGCCAATAACGCCGAAATCGACGTTATTTACGACAAATGGCAACAGACGCTGGAACCGCTGCGCACAAGGCTTAACGAACTTCTTGGCAAAAAATGGGAAGAGTGGGAAATCCCCCGTGAACCTGATACGGCATGGAACAAAGAGGCACTGAAGCTGCACTCCAACTGGTGGAAAGCACGTATCGCCCGCCAGCAGGAAATCGACGCCTCCATCGCAGCCAAGGCGGACTATGAATACCTCTACGACAAACCCTATGAGGACAAGAAAAAGGTCCGTGTAGCAGGCCCGTTCACCGTGGAAAGCCTCTCTCCGCATCGCGTGCTGGGCATCGGCGCGGACGGAGAACTGCTTGATCCGGCAGCATCCCGTGCCGGTGAGGACAGCCGCGACTTTGTGACCATGATTCTGGATAACCTCAAAACGTCGGGAGTCCAGCAGGCTAGTAAGAAAGACAAGATTAACTTCACCAGCCTGAATCCGTGGCCCGGAGAAATGATCTGCGCCGAAGGCCGTTACATGGAAGGCGAAACCGAACGTCGCGCCGGGATCTTCATCGGCCCGGAATTTGGCACCGTCAGCCGTCAGGACTTGGTGCAAGCCGCCCGTGAAGCCGGGGATGCCGCCTTTGGTATTCTTATTGCGTGTGCCTTCAACTACGAAGCTCACGCCTCGGAATTCCACAAGTTGGGTCGTATCCCCGTACTTAAGGCCCGGATGAATGCCGACCTACACATGGGCGAAGACCTCAAGAATACCGGCAAGGGAAACCTGTTTGTCGTCTTCGGCGAGCCGGATATTTCCATCCTGCCTGAAACCGACGCCAAGGGGAAAGAAACCGGCAAGATACGCGTCAAGGTCAATGGCGTGGATGTGTTCTACCCCAATACCGGAGAAATCCGCTCGGACAACGCCGACGGCATCGCTTGCTGGTTTGTTGATACCGACTACAACGAGGAAAGCTTCTTTGTCCGCCAAGCCTACTTCCTCGGCGCAAACGATCCGTACAAAGCCCTCAAAAATACGCTTAAAGCCGAAATCGATAAGGATACTTGGGAAACCCTCTACGGTGATACTTCACGCGCTTTCGATAAACCGGAAAGTGGACGCATCGCCGTGAAGGTCATCAACCACTTAGGTGATGAAGTCATGAAGGTATTTAGGGTATAACAAATGGACGTAATTGAATATATACTGAACGATTATAAAGAATCAAAAAAGAGTAAGGTGCGGTGAGAACATTTTAAGATAACACTACGCTAGCCGCACGGGTCCTCTATCTGGAAACCGTGCGGTTATTTCTAGTGTTCCGCCCATCGCCTCAACAATACCAGCAAGCGTACTGAGTTGCATATCCGTTTGACGTTCGAGCTTGGAGACAGCGGGCTGTGTAATGTGCATAAGTCCAGCTAAATCCTTCTGAGAAAGTCCCAGAGCCTTGCGTAACTGGCGCAGGATTTCCTGCTCCAAAAGCGTTGCGGCACGGGCTTCTATGTGTTGGCGTCGCTCTTCCGGCAAGCCCGCCATAATGTCATTCAGGGTACGGCTCATTGCTTTTCTCCTTCCCGTTTGAGGTGACGTGCAAAACGTTGTTCAGCTACGGGAATCATTTTCTCATAAAATCGCTTGTCGCCCGCCTTGCTGCCACCTACAAGCACAATGGCAGAGCGTTTGGGATCAAAGGCAAAAAAATATCGAAACGGCTGGTTATTCCACGAAAAACGGAGTTCTTTCAAATTGGTCAGGGAGCCCCCCTTGAGCGTGTCCACCAGCGGCCTGCCGAGCATCGGTCCCTTTGCCTCAAGCACCTTCAGATGAGCAAGGAGTTCGTCTTGAAGCGGTGATGGCAGAGCATCAAACTCCGGCTCGAATTCGTCGCATAAAATAACTTGCCATGCCATAAAATATTACCTTTGAGTTATATTGTCAAGGCTCGCCGTCTCAGCGTCCGCTCGTCTGGCCTTGTCAAACATGACCTCTATCGCGCCAGAGGCCCGCTGAAGAGCCTCATCATGGAGATGGGCGTAGCGTTGCGTCATTTGCGGCGATTCATGGGTGAGCAATTTTTGCAATTCGTACATGCTTACCTGCCCGGAGCTGGCAAGATAAGAAGCGAAGGTATGCCGCAGAGAGTGCAGTGGGCGGAAGTCCTCCGGAAGCCCTGCCTTGACCTTGAGACGACGCATAAAGCGGTTGATGTCTACACGGGGACGATCATCGTTTTTACCCGGAAAAACGAAAGGACTTGAAGTGTGAGGCACATTCTCCAGAATATGGCGCGCTTGCGCGTTCATCGGAATGACGCTTGTCTGTTTCTTTTTGGCGTGCGCCCCTTCCAGAGTGATGAAACCCCGTTCAAAATCAATGTCTTTCCATTGCAGACCAAGCAAAGAACCGCGCCGCATCCCCGTACACATCGCCAACCGCACAAGCCCGGTCAGAAGGGGATCGTCTTCCTCATTCAATGCACGCAGAAGAGCCGCCAATTGGGCGGGGGTCAGCACTTCCGTTTTCACATTATCGACCTTGGGCAACTCGATACAGAGGCGCGAGGGATCAGGCATGGGAGTCATGCCGCGCTTGACGCCAAACCGGATGATACGCTTAACCAACGCCAAGGCGTGCTTGACGGTTTGAGCGGACTTTCCGGCCTTGAACATGCTTGTACGTATAGCGTCCATGTCTGTGGTTAGCAGCTCGCATGGTGTTTTCTCTGAAAATACGGCAAGGTACTTATTAAAAAGGCTGATATCCGTAGCCCAGTTTCGATCTGGCTTGCTTTCTTTGTACGCTTCAAGGAGTCTTGATAATGTCGGGCGCATTGCTTCTGCGACTTTGGCGGCTTCGCGGGCTTGTCGTTTTTCTTTTCTGGTAGACTCTTTGCCTTCAAGCATGGCGGCACGAAGTCTCGCGGCACTGGCTGCTGTCATGTTGTCCTTATACTGCCTACCTGCTTTGGTTTCGACGGTTTTCCCGTCACGCTTGAATAGGATATAGAAAACTTTTTCCATCCCCGGCCCCCCGATACGCTCTGCCATACGATAGAACACGCCGGGATACTGGGTTTTTTCTCGTCTCATATCGGACATAATTTTCCAACCTCGTTTTCTATTTCCAACCCTATTTCCAACCTTCGACATCAGGTTAGGTAAAACAAGACGAGGTGTCAACAAACAAAACTTAATTAATTAATTGTATATATAAAATTCAGTATGGTTCAATCGGGTTCTATTAAACTCAGAGTATCTGCCTTTTAAGCAGAGAGTCGCAGGTTCGATCCCCGCACGTCCCACCAATTTTTTCAAGCCCTTACAGATGACAGTCTGTAAGGGCTTTCTCTTTTGGATAAAAAAGGGATAAACAATACGGTTGTTTTATATCTAACATACGCTGAAAATACAGTTTTTCTCAAGTGTTGCGCTGAGGGGCTCCATGATTGGGGCTTTTCACTGGTCATTCCTTTGGAATTAAAAGGCTGTGTTATAGAAAATGGTTGATGCTTTTTTCCTTGAAGTTCCAAAGGGATAACCGGAAAAAGGCCTTAGCCGTGGCTCCCGCCAAGGGGAAAACCGGATAAAAAGGCCGTATTTTCACCGCACTGTGGAGATGAAACAACCACAAACTATAACAGAGCCAATTAAAAAATAGGCTGTGTCATAGAAAACGGTTGATGCTTTATTTCCTTGAAATTCCAAAGAAATAACCAATAAAATCCCCCAATCACAGAGCCCACCAGCAGAAAATTTTGAAAAAAAGCATATATTTTCAGCATATTACTAAAACAAAAACAACCATGTACCATGACAGGGCCCAAAAATAAAGCATCAAGTTTACTATGGTGCGGCCTTTCCTTTCATGTAATTCAAGGTAGATACTGAGAAAAACGTTTGTCGTCGCTGGCACGCCCGCAATCCCCTTTCAAAGCGAAATGAAATCAATACGAAAACAGCATGAATCAGATACTGCACAGGCCATAAGAAAAGGCTCCTTCCCCATTGCAATGCCTCCGCCTACGAGACATTCGCCTTTTTGATGGTTCTCTAAAAAATTAGTTTTGAATTTCATCTAGTTGAAATTCAACTTTCATTGAAGACGTGAATATCTCCCGCCTACAACGAGATTCCCTCCCCAAGCAAAAAGGGATAAAATGCCCCGGAGCGACGATTCCCTTTCCGACCGCACAACCCGCTGGAGACTCGCATGAATCTGACTGTCGAATATCAGCCCATTACCGAGCTGTTCCGCAACGCCCACGCCGAGGGGCGGCATTTCCTCTATGAATTTGAAGTGTATAACCTACTGAGCCTTTCCGGTTCGGAAACGCCCCCCAAATGCTCCTTCATCCCACGGAACGCCAAACCGATGGAAGAGGAGATCATGTCCCTGCCCGGCGAAAAGGCCGTGCTGAAAATCGTCTCCCCCACCATCGTCCACAAGACCGAAGTGGGCGGCGTGCGCATCGTCCCCAAAACGCCCGACAAAGTGCGTTCCGCCGTACGCCGCATGCTCTCCGAGGTGCCGGAACGCTATGCCGAATGGATCGAGCGCCGCCCCGCCTCCGCGCCAGAAAGCTATAAGGGGCTGGCCGGAACCGCGCTCCAGAACGCCATCGCCGCCGACCTCAAGGGCGTCCTGCAAGTGCAGTTCATGCCGCCGGACTCCGCATCGTTCGGCAACGAGCTGATCGTCGGCCTGCGCCGCACCCGCGAGTTCGGCATGGTCATCAGCGCGGGCCTCGGCGGTACGGACACCGAGCTTTACGCCGAGCGTTTCCGCAAGGGGCAGGCCATCGTCGCCGCACTGACGGAACTGACCGACGGCGATGCCTTCTTCGAGCTTTTCCGCAAGACCGTCTCCTACCGGAAACTCGCCGGGCTGACCCGCGGGCAACGCCGCATCGTGACTGACGATCAGCTTATCGAATGCTTCGAGTCGTTCATCCGCATGGGGAACTACTTCTCCCCCTGCAACCCCGATGCGCCGTTCGTTATCGAAGAGCTGGAAATCAACCCCTTCACGTTCACGGATTACCTCATGGTTCCGCTGGACGGCATGTGCCGCTTTTCGACTCCCGGCGAACGGGCCACCCCCCGCCCCATCCCCAAAATCGACAACCTGCTGCACCCCAGATCCATCGGCATCATCGGCGTTTCCGCCAAACGCCGGAATTTTGGGCGGATCATCCTTGAAAACATCATCGGCTCCGGCTTTGACCGCGACAAGCTCGTCATCATCCGTGACGGGGAAAACGACGCCAGCGGGGTGCGCTGCGTGCCGAACCTCCGTGCGCTTCCTGAACCGCTGGATCTGTTCATCGTCGCCATCGGAGCGGAACAGGTTCCGCCTCTGGTGGATGAAATCATTGAAACCAACGCCGCGCACAGCGTCATGCTCATCCCCGGCGGCCTTGGCGAAACGGAAGAAAGCCGGGAAATGACCGAGCGCATGATCGCCCGCATCACCGAAGCCCATAAAAGCCTCGCAACCGGAGGGGACGGCGGCCCGGCCTTCCTTGGGGCGAACTGCATGGGCGTGATTTCCCGTCCGGGCAAATTCGACACATGGTTCATCCCTGCCGCCAAGATGCCGGATTACAGGCAATACCCCCGCCGCCGCACCGCCATCGTCAGCCAGAGCGGGGCCTTCCTTCTAAACCGGTTCAGCCAGACGCCGGAAATGAGCCCGTCCTATCTCATCTCAATGGGCAACCAGACGGATCTCACACTTGGGGACATGATGCGCCACTTCATGGACTCCCAAGAGGTGGACGTCATCGCCGTCTACGCGGAAGGCTTTAAGGATCTCGACGGGCTCCAGTTTGCGGAAGCCGTGCGCGAGGCCATACGGCGCGACAAGCAAGTGATTTTCTACAAGGCCGGGCGGACGCCCGAAGGCAAGACGGCGACCAGCGGACACACGGCATCCCTCGCCGGGGACTACATGGTCTGTGAAAGCTGCATCCGGCAGGCGGGCGCGATCATGGCCCGCAGCTTCACGGAATTCCAAGATCTGATTCTTCTGGCGGAAACCTTCACCAACGCGACCATCCGGGGCAAGCGGCTCGGCGCGGTCAGCGGCGCGGGGTTCGAGGCCGTGGGCATGGCGGATTCGCTCCAATCCGACGAGTACAGCATGTCCCTCGGTACGTATTCCGAAACCACCCGGCTGGCCATGAAACGGCTCATCGCCTCAAAAGGGCTGGAAAAGCTGGTTCCGATCAAGAACCCCCTCGACATCAACCCCGGCGCGGACGACGAAGTCCATGCCTACATGGCCGAACTGCTGCTCAACGACGAAAACATCGACGCCGTCGTCATCGGCCTTGATCCCCTTTCACCGGTCACGCATTCGCTTGCCGAAACGGACATCGACGCCTTCCGCATGGATGCCCCGGACGGCATTTTGACGCTGCTTTCCGATGTCCGTTCCCGTACTTCCAAGCCCATGGTCGCAGTTATGGACGGCGGCGAGAAGTTTGAACCGCTCCGCAAGGCCCTCCGTGAGCGGGGCATCCCCGTCTTCCCCGTATGCGACAGGGCCGTCGCCGCACTTTCCCTTTATCTGGAGTCCCGTTTGGCCGCCGAGGGCCTCAAGCATGCTTCGTATTGTTTGTTGAGGTAGATAAAAGAACCGACGGGAAGGGAGGGGGAAACCTTTTGCAGAGGCTGTGTTATAAAAAATGGTTGATGCTTTTTTCCTTGAAGCTCCAAAGGGATAACGGAAAAATGCCTTAGCCGTGGAGCCACTGTTCCCCCTGCGTACAAGAAAACCCAACCGTTGTGATTGCAGAACCTTTTCAGGCCGCATTGCTACAGGAAAACCGATAAATAGGCAGAACCCCAAAAAAAGATTCAGGGACATCGCTCCCCATGTACACAGGGAAATATATGTGGCTAACGGCACGTCCATCCCCTCACACATTGCCACTGCGTACAGGGAAACCCCATGCGCGGGCAGATCCGCCTCGGAACCTAGGGCGTGTCGCCAACCAGATATAATCTATTGAAACTATTCAACCATTTTTTCAAGTTGCAAAAGTTGTTTTAAATAATTTCAAACAATTATATGTAACACACGACACAACCCAAACTCTGCTCCCCTGTGCACAGAAAAACTACCAGAGCCAGATCGGGTGGGGGATAAAATGGGCACTTTTCCCCGGTGCGCAGGAAAAAAACGTTCCGAAACAGGCAAGGAACGTACTGTGCTCACTACTCCCCTGTACACAGGCCCCCGACCGCCTTGTACGCCTCCTGCGTCCGCGACACTACTCCCCCGGTGCACTGGAAAACCTGTCAAAAAGGATTCGATAAAGTCAAAAATCTTTGAAGAGGAAGGGGTGGGGTTTGGGGAGGGGGAGGAGAAACTTTCTCTAGAAAG